>JACQEF010000065.1 GCA_016200745.1 Chloroflexota bacterium
CGATCGCGAACCAGCGATCGCCGTCGCGCGCACGGTACCGGAAGACGTACGTCCCCTCGGGCCATAGGGTCGCCTTCGAGCTGGGGCCCTCGCGTGGCGGCTGGTACATGACGCCATAGGGCGAGCGATCCGTGGTCGGGCCGCTCGGGTCCAGCGTGATCGGAACGGCGCCGTTGGGCGTCCGGGACCACGTGGTCAGGCCCATGGTCGAGCTGGGCCTCCCCTCGCCGACGCTTGGGGCGCACCAACCGAGCTGCGACACTCCCTCGGAGACGATCGAAACCACAGGAATCGACGGATCGTCCGGACCGGTGGCCGAGGTAATGGGTTCGAGAGCCCGCCAGACCCGGATCTGCTGGTCCACGGATCGCTCGACTGAACGCTCGACGGAGGCAATGAGCCACGTTCGCGTGTCGAGGCAGAAGATCGCCGCCGCCAGCTCCTCGGGACTCCGGGTGCTGGACGGAGCCGGAATGGGTGTCACTCGCGGCGATCGGGGCGCGGTCGTCGGCGGCGGGTTCGTCCCCGCCCCGCGGCTGCCTGACTGCCACGGCTTGGAGACGACGATGACCAGGATTACCGCGGTGATGACGGCCCAGCGCTCGACGGGTGGTCGCCGCCCCGGCAGGCTGACGGGCGCGAAACGGCCCTGTCCCGGACGATCGCCGTCCATCGGCCCCGGGTTCAGTCCTCGCCGAGGTACGCCTTGCGCACGGTTTCGTTCTTCATGACCTGGTCCGCCGGTCCGGTCAGGACCACCCGGCCGGTCTGGAGCACGTAGGCGCGGTGGGCGATCGAGAGGGCCTGGAGGGCATTCTGCTCGACGAGCAGGACGGTCGTTCCCTGCCCGTTGATCTCCTTGATCGTCGAGAACACCTGCTGCACCAGGATCGGCGAGAGCCCGAGCGACGGCTCGTCCAACAGGAGGACGCGGGGTGCGGACATCAGCGCGCGTCCGATGGCGAGCATCTGCTGCTCGCCACCTGACAGCGTCCCGCCCAGCTGGCGCGTCCGCTCGCGCAGCCTTGGAAACAGGTCCATGACCCGGTCGATGTCGGGGCCGATCGTGCGCTGGTCGCGAGTAAACGCGCCCATCTGCAGGTTCTCGAGGACGGTCATGCGCGGGAAGATCCGCCGACCTTCGGGTGCGTGTCCGATGCCCTCGCGCACGAGGTGGTGGGCGGCCGTCCGCGAGACGTCCCTGCCCTCGAAGGTCACCTTTCCGCGTCGCGGGTGCAGCAGTCCGCTGATCGTCTTGAGCGTCGTGGTCTTGCCGGCGCCGTTGGCCCCGATCAGCGTGACGATCTCCCCCTTGTTGACGACCAGCGAGATCCCCTGCAGGGCGTGGATGTTCCCGTAGAAGGTGTTGACGTCGTCGAGGACGAGCATCGAGCCGACCTGGGCGGCGGACTGGACTAGGGCGCTCATACGGCCGGTGCCCCGAGATAGGCCTCGATGACCTTGGGATCGCGTCGAACCTCATCGGGCGTGCCCTCGGCGATCTTCTCGCCATGGTCTAGGACCGTGACCCGGTCGCTGATACCCATCACCACCCGCATGTCGTGCTCGATCAGCAGGATTGTCAGCCCAAGGTCCTTCCGCAGCCGCCCGATCAGCCGGGTCAGCTGCAACGTCTCGTTCGGGTTCATGCCGGCGGTCGGTTCATCCAGCAGGAGCAGCACGGGGTCCGATGCCAGGGCGCGGGCGATCTCCAGTCGGCGCTGGTCGCCGTAGGGCAGGTTCTTTGCCAATTGGTCGTCCTCGCCCTCGAGTCCGACAAGGGTGAGGAGCTCGTTGGCTCGCGCTCGGGCGCGCGCCTCCTCCGCCCGATCCCGCGGCGTGGACAGCAGGGCGTCGATCCAGGTCGCCTTGAGCCGCGAATGCATCCCGACGAGGACGTTCTCCATCGCCGTCATGTTCGGGAACAGGCGGATGTTCTGGAAGGTGCGGCCGAGCCCCGCCACGACCATGTCGTTGGGTCGCGCGCTGCGGAATATCCCGATCCGGGTAAGGAGATGCTGGTACCAGGGTGGCCGGGCGACTCCCGTGACGAGAATGATGAGCAGCACGATGATCGTCAGGAAGATGCCCAGGATCAGCGTGCCCTCGGAGGCACCGGCCGACGCCAGAAGCGACGTGATGAGGGCGATGACCCCCGGAACGATCAGCCAGAGCACGGGCTCCAGCCAGGCCCGCTTCGCGCGGGCGATCCGGGTCTCGCCCCGGAAGTCGATCCGCCCTGCAGTCGGGTCGTAGATCCCGGCGACGATGTTGAAGAACGTGGTCTTTCCGGCGCCATTCGGACCGATGAGGCTGACGATCGCTTCCTTCGGAATGGTGAAATCGATCTTGTTGACCGCGATCAGGCCACCGAATCGCTTCGTGACCTTCTCCGCGAAGAGGACGTCGTCGCTCATGGCTGATCGGCTCCGAACATCTCGTCGCTACCCGGTGCGTCGCCCATGCCGCCGGCGACCGCGGCCTCGTCCCCGATCCCTTCGGTGAACTCCTCGGCGATGTGGAGCTCGCGGCGACGGCGCTGACTCGGAAACAGACCCTCGGGGCGGAACAGCATCATCAGCACCAGGGCGATGCCGTAAAGGAGGAACTGGTAGTCAAGGAAGTTGATGTCCTTCAGGATCGGGATGCCGAAGCCCTCGGTGACCGTGTTGATCTGTTTGAGCACCACAGTCTGGATCATGAACACGATGAACGCGCCCGCGGCGACGCCCCAGATGTTGCCCATGCCGCCGAGGATGACCATCGCCAGGACCGTGAACGACACCGTGAACAGGAACTGGTCGGGCGACACGATCGTGAGCTTGGAGGCGTTGAACACGCCGGCGAGCCCGGCAGTCGTGGCGCCGAGGGCGAACGCGAGCAGTTTGGTCGTGACGGTGTTGATGCCGTTGGCCGCGGCGGCCAGCTCGTCTTCGCGGATGGCATTCCAGGCGCGGCCGATGCGCGAATCCTGCAGCCGGTAGAGCAGGATCATGGCCACGGTAACGATTCCGGCCACGAGCACGAAGTAGGCGAACGGGGTGAGCGGCGAGAACTCGCCGAGGCCGGGCAGCGCTTCCGGGCGGTAGATTCCGCCGATCCCGTTCGTGCCCTCGGTCCACGGGTCGAGATTCAGGAAGACGATCGGCACGATCTCGCCGAAGCCCAGGGTCATGATCGCCAGGTAGTCGCCGCGGAGCCGCAACGTCGGCGCGCCGAGTGCGATCCCGAACACAGCGGCCACACCCGCCCCGATCAGCAGCATCGGCAGGAACGGGAGATCCTGCTGCGAGAATGGCGAGTTGGAGTACGCATAGGCGTACGCCCCGATCGCGAAAAACGCCGCATACCCGAGGTCGAGCAGGCCGGCCAGGCCGACGACCACGTTGAGGCCCATCGCCAGAAGCACGAAGACGCCGGCATTGGCAAAGCCGTCGAACCACGGCTGCTCGGACTGGATGGACGAGAGCGGCGGGAGCTTCGGCAGGACGATCATCAATGCCGTGATGATCGCCATGCTGACGACGATGGTGGTCGAACGGTGCTGCTCGGCAAACTGCCGCAGGCGCGCTCGAGGCGACTGAGCCGGCGTTGGGGCCGGTCGAGAAATCGTCGTGGCGCTCACGCCCGGTCTCCCGAATGCTGGCCGAGAATACCCGTCGGCCTGAAGATCAGCACGAGCGTCAGGATCATGAACACGAGGAACTCCGACCAGCGCGAGTAGCCGAGCGCCGACGCGAAGTTCTCGATGAACCCGATGACGAACCCGCCGAGCGCCGCGCCGGTGATGTTGCCGATGCCGCCGAGAACGGCTGCGGTGAAGGCCTTGAGACCCGAGTTGAAGCCCAGGTCGAACCGCACATAGCCGACGCGCAGCCCCCAGACGACGCCCGCTGCCGCCGCGAGCATCCCGCCGAGCAGGAAGGTGAGCGAGATCGTCTGGTTGAGATCGACCCCCATCAAGGCGGAAGCTTCCCGATCCTGGGCGGTGGCGCGCATCGCACGCCCGAGCCGCGACCGGCTGACGAACAGTTGGAGGGCAAGCATCAGCGCGACGCAGAGGACGAAGATGAACAGCGAAAGGACGGAAATGCTTGCGCTCGCGAACGGGATCTGCCACTCCAGCGGGAAGATCTGCGGGGCCGCCCGGTCACCCGCACCAGCCAGCGTCAGGGCAACGTTCTGCAGGATGAAGGAGACCCCGATCGCGGTGATCAGCGGTGCCAGGCGGGGCGCGTTCCGCAACGGGCGATACACCGTTCGTTCGATCGCCACGTTGAGCACGCCGATGATCGGCATCGCGAACAGGAGCGCCCCGATCAACAGCAGGAACAACGGGACAAGGTCTGTGACGCTTCCGGTCTGACCGGTGATCCCGCCGAGGAAGACGACCGACAGGAACGCCCCGAGCATGAAGATGTCGCCATGGGCGAAATTGATGAGCTCGATGATCCCGTAGACCATCGTGTAGCCGAGCGCGATGAGCGCATAGATAGCGCCGATCGACATGGCATTCACGGTCTGCTGGATCGCCTGTCCGAGGAACGTGGTTGCGGCGTCGTCCGTGCGGGTGAGCGCGGCACCGATGGCCCCGAGCACCGAGTTTCCCGCCGCCAGCTCGGCGTTGAAGACCAGCGCCCGCCACAGCACGATCGCGTAGATCGCGATGGCCAGGATCACGTAGCCGGTGATCCGGATGCCGCGTGCGACGACGTTGGGTGTGGCGACGGGCGAGGCGAGAGCCGTCACGCTCGGATCCTCACGATACAGCGGCCCCTCACGTGGTCATACGGAGAGGCCGGGGATCCGATGGGATCCCCGGCCCTCCGGCTCAAGGTCGGTTACTGCGCGTAGTCGACCTGGGTCTCGAACTTCCAGTCGCCCTTGCCGTTTGCGGCGGCCGTGTCGACGGAGTAGATCGAGACGATCTCCTGGCTCGTGTCGCCATCGGCGTTGAACGTCAACGAACCGACGATGGTGTCGTACTTGTTGGTCGTGTCCGTCCCGGCGACGCGGACCGCCTCGCGGAAGGCCGCCCTGTCTGCCGGGTTGGTCGCGGCGGCTCGTTTGAGCGCGTCGAGGACGACCTGGGTGCATGCATAGCCCTGGCCGGCGTAGCCGGTGGCCTCGATGCCGTACGCGGCTTTGTACTCGGCGTCGAAGGCGTCCTTCTTTTCGAAGGTGCCCGGGCCGGCGAGCGTGCTGTAGGCGTTCTTGGCGGCTGCGGCTGCGAGGTTGATGAAGGAGTTCTTCGTCTCGCCGGAGCCATCGTTGATGCCGTCAGGTCCCACGAACGGGACGTCGCCGAGCCCGACCTGGGCCGCGGCGAGGAGGATCCTGGCGCCGCCGTCAGCGGTCACACCGCCGAAATAGATCGCCTGGGGCTTGAGGGCCGCCGCGGCGGTCATGATGGAGACGTAGTCCTGCGTGGTCTTCGGAGCGCCGTCGTGCTTGACGACGGTGCCACCGCGGCTCTTGAAGTCCTTCTCGAAGGCGTCGGCGATTCCCTTACCGAAGGTGTCCGTGCTGTCGATGATGTACACGGAGGTCTTCTTGAGGGTTTCGTAGATGTACTTCGAGGCGGCCGGGCCCTGCAGGTCGTCGGTCGTGACGACGCGGATGTAGTTGTTGGGCTTGGTCCGCAACTGCTTGGCTGGATCGCCCTTTGTCAGGTCCGGGTTGGTGTTCGACGGCGAGCACTGGAGCAGGCCGGCCGCGTTCGAGATCGGGATCTGCGCCTTCGCGACGCTGGAGTTGACCGGACCGACGACGGCAAGTACGTCCGGATCGGCCACGATCTTGGTCATGTTGTTGGCGCCCGTCTGCGGGTCGTGGACACCATTGAGCGAGTCGTCGTAGACCGCCGAGTCCGGAACCGTGACGGCGTAGCCGCCGACGGCGCCGCCTGCGTCCTTCACGGCCAGGCGAATGCCATTGAGGATCGGGTCCGACGTCGCCTTCTCGCTGCCCTGGAACGGGAGCTCGACGGCGATCTTGATCGTGCCCTTGCTGGTGTCCCCGCCACCGCCGCCCCCACCGGAGCTCGGTGCGGTGCTCGCGCCCGACGAGCTGCCAGGTCTCCTCCAAAACCTACGGTCGTGCCCGACCCGGCCCCGGACCGGGGCAGAGACCGCGCGGACCCTCGCTTGGTCGCCGTGCGACGATCCAGGCGCCCCTCTCGGCGATCGGACGCGAACGGTGAAACAGGGACGAGTGCCACTCGAGGTCTCGCCTCCGGGCAGCGCGCAGGTGGCCGCCGAAGCGATGCCGTATCATAGGCATCGGCGACCTGAATGCAATACCGGTCGGCCGCGCCCTCAGCGCGTCGCGAGCGTCCTTCGCTCGCCGCCCGACGAGCGGATCGCGAGCCCCGGTCGTCCAGCTCGGTCGAGCCCCGGTCGAGGGCAGCGGTCGCCGAACCCTGCGAGGTTGGACCCGTCGGCGTGGAATACCTGGTCCGAGCGGCCCGTGTCACGGATATCGAGCAGTTCGTCGCCCTGAGCGACGCGTCGCTGCGCGTGGATCGTGACCAGAGCCCGCTTGGGGCAGCGGACCTCTTGCGCCAGCTCGTCTACCTGCCCCAGGCGGACATCGTGGTCGCCGAGGCGCGGCGGATGGTGGTCGGTGGCGCGATCCTCGCGCTCCGGCCGTCGGTTCGCGCCGGTGGCTACGTCGGAACCGTCGACCTGCTGGTCGTCGATCCGTCCCACGATGTGGATCGGTTGACCGAGGCGCTCCTGGACGAGCTGCTGCGGTCGGCACGCAACAAGGGCTGCACGATCGTGGAGGCCGCCCAGCCTGACGACCCGGACGCGCAGGCGCGCTGGGAGCGGATGGGCTTTCGCCCCGCGGGGGCACGTCTGATCAGAACCGTCACCGCGGCCGGTGCCGCGATTCGATCCCAATGAATGTCCGGGCCGAGCAGCGCGCGCGCGCCGGCCGGACGACCTGCTAGACCATTCAAGGAGTCGATATGGGCAAGAACGTCGCCGTCTTCGTGGACGTGGCGAACATCTTCTATGCGGCCAAGGCCGCCGGCGTGGACATCGACTACGTCACGCTTCTCAAGTCGGCCACGGCCGGTCGGGACCTCGTGCGCGCGTATGCCTACACCGGCCTCGATCCGGACAACGAGAACCAGCGCAACTTCCACGAGTTCCTGCGCCGCAGCAACTACAAGGTCGTCAGCAAGGACATCCGCAAGTACGGCGATGGAAAGGTCAAGGCGAACCTCGATATCGAGCTGGTCGTCGACATGATGAAGACCGCTCGAAACCTGGACATCGCGATCGTGGTGTCGGGCGACGGCGACTTCGCGCCGGCGATCCGGGCGGTCCAGGAGATGGGCGTCCGCTGCGAGGTCATCAGCTTCCGCGGCAACACGAGCTCCGACCTCATCGAGGTCGCCGACCAGTTCACCGACATCGTCCAGCTCGCCCGGGTGGAGAAGGGGTCGCGGTCCGGTCGCCGGGTCGCCGAGGACGATGCCGACCTGTCCATGACCGAGGTGCCCGACAAGCTGACCGAAGGGACCGGATCCGGCCGTGGACGATCGCGCGGTCGCGGCCGATCCCGTGACGAGGAGCCGGCGGCTGCCGGCGCGCGTGGCCGGCGGGATCGCGGCGGACCCGCGGCGGCCGCGGGCCCCGCTCGAGCCGAGACCGGCGCGGCGATCGTGGCGCTGCCGGGCGAGAAGCTGGCCCGCGTGCCGGGGAGCCTGACCGAGGCCGACCTGGCCGCGGCCGAGGTCTTCACCCTCGACGACCTGGAGACCACCGACGGTATGGCCGCCGAACCCGGCGAGCCGGCCGGAGCGGACGGCGGCGCGATTCGCGACGACGAGGGCGGCGAACCGCGTCGCCGGCGCCGCCGCGGCGGTCGTGGCCGTGGCCGCGGCCGGGGTCGGGGCGAGGATGGTCGCGAAGGACCCGAGGACGTGGAGGAGCGTCGCGAGGTCGCCCAGCCCGGCCCTAGAGGCCGCGGGCCGCAGCCGGCTCCCCGGCCGATCCACGACGAGGACGAGGAGCTCCCGCCGACGCGTCGCGCGCCGCGCAGCACGCCGTTCGGATCCGTGTGGGACTCGCAGCTCGGGACGCCGGTCGCGCCTGCCGCCGCCTCGCTGGCGCCGCTGCCGGACGACGAGGACTTCGACGAGCCGGAGATCCCGGAATACCTGATCGCCGAGCAGCGCCGCGGTGGCAACCGCGGCGGCGGGCGTGGCGGGCCGCGTGGCGGCCGGTCGGCCTACCAGTCGGCGATGGAGCGCGAGCGCTACGGGCGTGGCGGCGGTGGCGGAATCAACCGCTATCCGGACGTCAGCGCCCGGACGCGAGCGCCCGAACCGCGTCGCGACGACCGGAACTACAGCCGCGGTGACCGGACTTCGCCCCCACCGCGCAGCTCGAACGAGCCGTGGAGCGACGTGCCCCCGGAGCTCGAAGCGATGCTCCGCGCCCAGGTCGCCCAGAAGCCGGTCCCGCGCCCGTCCTCCCAGGCGACGGAGGCCGAGCCGGTCGCCGCCTCCACGGACGGCACCCAGGCGCCGTCCCCGGCCAGGGCGCGGGCCACACGAAAGCCGTCCAGCCGGACGCCGCGGGTCGCGATCCCGGCGACGGCGGCCGACGCCCACGAGGCCTCGGCGACCGCGGACGGCGATGTCGCCCCAACGGTCGATGCGGCGACGCCGGCGCCGAAGCGCCGCCCGGGCCGGCCCGCGAAGACGACGACCCCGGCCCCGGAGCCCATTGCGGCGCAGACGCCGGAGGTCGCGCCGGCCAAGTCGCGAGCGACGCGCAAGCCGGCGGCAGCCAGGACGGCCGCACCCGCCGCCAAGGCGACCCCCGCCAAGCGCGCCGCGAAGGCCGCCTCGACCCCCGCCGACGCGGCGCCGGCCGAGGACGGTTCCGCCGCCGACGCGTCGCCGGTCGCGACGACGCCGGTCGCGAAGCGTCGCACGACGCGCAAGGCGGCGAGCGCCGACCCGGCCTGACCCGCCCGATGGACGGTGCCAGGACCCGGGGCCAGGCGACGGCCCTCCGGGCGGTGGCGGCGATGGTCCGCGGCCCGGCGCCTCACGCCGTCCTGTTCGTCGGACCCGAGGGGGTCGGCAAGACGACGCTCGCCGGCGACCTGGCAGCAGGGCTGCTCTGCACGGCCGAGCCCGGTGCCCGGCCGTGCCGGAGCTGCCGGGCCTGCCGGATGGTCGAGAAGGGTGGTCACCCCGACCTCCACCGGCTCGGGCCGGCCGGTCCGGGACGCCAGGTCGTCATCGGCGGACCGGGCGCCCGGTATCGGGGCGTCCGCGAGCTGATCGGGGAGCTGGCGCTGCTGCCCGTCGAGGGCGGAGCGCGCGTGGCGATCATCGAGGGCGCGGATCGGATGAACGAGGACGCGCAATCGGCGCTCCTCAAGACGCTCGAGGAGCCGCCGGCCGGCGTCGTGATCGTCCTCTGCGCCGACCGGGAGGACCGGCTGCTGCCCACCGTCCGGTCGCGCTGCGCGCGCGTCCGGCTCGGGCTGGTGGGGCCCCGGGACATCGAGGCGATCGTCGCCGACCACGACCTCGCCGACCCGCCGCTGGCTGCCCGGTTGGGCCGCCTGGCGGGCGGCCGGCCCGGCGTCGCTCTCGCCTACGCCATGGCGCCCGACGCGGTCCTCATCCGGGCCGAGCTCAGCCGCGTCCTGCTGGACCTCACGGACGCCCGTCCGTCCGCCCGTCTTGCCGCGGTCCGTGCCGCCATCCCCCGCGCACTGGCGCTGTCGGCCGCGCTGTCGTTCGGGGAGATGCCGGCCGCCCCGCGCTCCGGCCGGCGGAACGCCGCGGCGAGCGCGCCGCCACCCGCCACGCAGGACGAACCCGATGACCCGGCGGAGGACGAACCTGCGGGCAAAGGACGGCCCGTCCCGGCTGGCGAGCGGCGTCGCGCGGCGGAGATCCTCGTGGGGCTGTGGATGGACGTGGCCCGCGACCTGGGCCTGGCGGGTGCCGGCGGCGGGCGATCGGTGCGTGACACGGTCATGCTCGAGGAGTTGGCCGCGGTGGCCTCCACGCTCCCGCCCGGTTCCGCGACGCGGTTCCTCGAACGAGCCGGCCGATCCGCCGAGCTCCTCGCCTCGAACGTCTCGCCCGAGCTCATCCTCGACGCCCTCGCACTCTCGTGGCCGCGCCGCGCGGCGGCGGCCTGAAACCCGAGCGGTGGCGGCACCTCCCGACGGCCAGCGTCTCGACGCCCGGGTGACCGGGCGCGTCCACGGGGTCGGCTTCCGCTACTTCGTCTGGCGCGAGGCGTCCGCCCTTGGGCTCACGGGCTGGGTCGCCAACGAGGCCGACGGCTCCGTACGGTGCGTCGCCGAGGGGCCCCGGGCAGATCTCGATGCCCTGCTCGAGCTCCTGCACGAGGGTCCGTCGGCGGCCATCGTCGAGGGGGTCAGCGAGGCGTGGATGCCGGCCACGGGATCGTTCGGGACGTTCGGCGTCCGGAGCGGCGAGCACCGGGGCGACTAGAATCCCCGGCCAAACGTCTGGCAGCCGATGGGACCCCTGGGGTATTCCATCCGGCGCCCCGGGGGGCGAAGGTACTCGATGATGGAGCCTACGTCCCCAGCCGAAGAGCTTCCAGCGCTGTACCGCGCGCTTCTGGATCGGGTCGCCCAGATCGAGGCCGAGGGCCGGCGCGCCGCTGCCTACAGCCTCCGATCCGAAGCCACGCGGATCTATTCGAGGTCGTGGGACGACCGTGCCCGCCGCGCCCTGCAGGATCTCCTGGCCCGCGCCGCAGACACGCGGGACGAGCACCACCAGCTGGCTCACGGGACCGCCCAGCGCAGCGTGACCGCCGCCTGACGACCATCGCCTGCGCGGACGCGTAGGCTATCGCGGTGCCCAGCGAGACCATCAGCGCCGCCATCGACCGCGCCCTCGATGCTCACGCCGGGCTGGCCGAGCTAGGCGAGACCATCGAGGACGAGTGGTCGTACGTCAACGACCTCGGCGACGCCTGGCGGGCGCGCCTCGAAGCCGTCGCCGCCTCGCGCGCTGGCGAGCCGATCGCCGACGAGGTCTCGCAGGCGATCGATCGCGCGATCGAGGAGATCGGGCGGATTGCCGACGCCAACCGCGCGATCGACTGGCTGTCCACGTTTCCCCAGGTCGTCCTGATCGCGCTGGGCGAGCGGCCATGAGGTTCCAGGACGCCGCCCGGGATGCCCGCGCCGTCGTGTATGCCGGGATCCAGGCCGACCCGCTCGTGGCGCGCGCCGCGGACCTGCTGGCCGACGCCACTCCCGAGCAACGCGTCCTCGCCCGGGCCGCGATGAACGGGGAGACGACCGACGCCGATGCCTGGCGTGCGATGTTCCCGAGCCTGTTCGGCCGGGCCGCCGCCGTCGACGCCTCCACGCGCGAACGCTCCGAGGCCGTCCTCGAGGCGTCGCTCGCCGTCGCCGATCGCGGCGAGCAGGTTCGAAGCCAGGTCCGCGGGGCGCTCGTGGAGGCGGTGACCGCGCGGCTGCTGTCGCGTCGCGTCGGCAGCAATGCCGTCCGCCGCGAGCGGCGGATCCTGTTCGACGGCGTCCCCGCCGAGATCCATCCGTACGACGTCACCGTGGAGCGGGCCGGCGCCGCCGAGGCGTACGACTGCAAGTGGGGCGCCCGGGGCATCAACGCGGACGTCCTGTATCAGCTCGACGACGCCAGGTCGCACGCCGCCGACGAGGAGGAGCGACTCGCCGTCGCGCTGGTCGTGTTCGACGCAGCCCGCTCCTGCGAGGTCCGGCTCGACCGTCAGACGGCGCCGCACGACGCGACCCGGCTGTTCACGCTCGAGACGCTCGACGAGCTCGCCGGCGGCAAGCCCGGATGAGCGAGCGCGCCCCGGACACCTGCAGCGCGCCGTACCGCATCCGGTTCGACGAGGCGGCGCCCGATGGCTGGCTGCGAACGTCGGTGGTGCTGCGGTACGCGCAGGACCTCGCCTGGCATCACTCCGCGTCGCGCGGCTTCGGCCGGGCCTGGTACGGCGACCGGGGCCTCTCCTGGCTCGTGCGAGCTGCCGAGGTCGCCGTCCTCGCCCCGGTCGAGGTCGGCGCCGAGATCGAGGGCACGACCCAGGTCGTCGGCTGGCGCCGGGTGTGGGCGCGCCGCAGGACCGACTTCCGCGACGACCGGGGGAACCTCGTGGCCCGGACCCTGATTGACTGGGTCCTGCTGGACCGAACCGGGACGCCGACGCGCATCCCCGGCGAGTTCGACGTGGTCTTCGGCGCGCCCGCGGTCCCGACCGGCCTGGCCCGGGTGACCCTCGTCATGCCCGCGGACGGGACCCGCCACCACGGCTTCACCGTCCGTCCCCAGGAGCTGGATCCCATGGACCACGTCAACAACGCCGTCTACGCCGACTGGCTGGACGAGGCCGTCATCGCGGCCGGCGACCCGGCCGCCACGCGCGCCATCCCGCGTCTCGCCCGCCTCGAGTACGCGGCACCCGCTGCCGCCGGCTCGGAGGTCTCGGCCGAGCTGTGGCCGGAGCTCGGCGGCTGGTCGATGCGGCTCCGGGACGCCACCGGTCGCGACCTGCTCCGGGCCAGGCTGGAACCGGGAGGCGGAACGCCGCGCTGACCAAAGGACGGGGGCAGGATCGGTCCTTTCGGGTCATGCGCTCGATCGGGTTCGACGGTAGGCTCGGCCTCCAACGCCACGTCCCAGCGGAGGAACTGCTCGATGGCGCAACGCCGCACGCCCCCGACGGAGCCACCCGAGCCGAGGCCCGAGACCATCCGCGTCGTCCTCGTCGAGCCCCGGGCACTGGTCGGTGCCGGCATGCGCGAGGTCATCGACGGCGAGCCGGATATGGAGGTCGTCGCCGAGGTCCGTACGGCCGGTGACGCCCTGGCGGCGGTCGAGGAGAGCTCCCCCGACATCGTCCTGATGGACGTCGGCCTCCAGGAACCCGCGGCCAGCGCGGCCACCCGCCGGCTGACCCAGGATTCCGGGTCGGCGGTCGTCGTCGTCGGCGGCGATGATGACGATGCCAGCATCATGGACGCGATGGAGGTCGGCGCGACCGCCCACGTCGCCGCCGCCGCACGGCCGGCCGAGCTCGTGGCCGTCATCCGTCGCGTCGCCGACGGCGAGGACCCCCTGCGCGACCAGGTCGTCGCCCGCCCCGACCTCGTGGCGAAGGTCGTCGAGGCGTTCCGCGAGGGCTTCCGCCACCAGGATTCGGCGGCGGAGATCCCGCTGACGCCGCGGGAGCTCGAGATCCTCCGCGAAGTGGCGGCCGGACGCAAGAACCGCCAGATCGCCGCGCGGCTCGTGCTCACCGAGCAGACCGTCAAGAATCATCTGTCCCGGATCCTGCACAAGCTGGGCGTGCCCAACCGGACGCACGCCGTCACCTTCGCCGTTCGCCAGGGGTGGCTGACCCTCGAGGAGGTGGATCCGGCTTCCGGATCGAGACCCCTCGCGCCGCAGTTCGTCGGCAGCGCCGCGACCGGCGAGGCCTGAGATGGCCGGCCGCGGAGCGCCAGACCGGCCGGTCCCCGGCGACACGCGCCCGCTCGTGCTGGTCGTCGAGGACGACGTGGCCAACCGCACCCTGCTCGAACGGCTGCTCGAGCGCGAGGGCTACCGCACGCAGGCGGCCGGCGACGGCGAGGCCGCCCTGCTCGCGGCGGGGGAGCACGGCCCGGACCTCATCCTGCTGGACATCGGGCTGCCCGGTCTCGACGGCTACGAGGTGACTCGCCGCCTCCGCTCGCACATCCGGACCCTAACCGTCCCGATCATCCTGCTGACCGGCCGGACCGGGCTGGACGACGTCGTCGAAGGGCTCGACGCGGGGGCGGACGACTTCCTGTCCAAGCCCTTCCGGCAGCCCGAGCTGCTCGCCCGCATCAGGAGCGCCCTTCGCCTGCGCCAGGCGCTCGCCCGCATGGACGCCGCGCACGCCGCGGTGGCGGCACTGGCCAATGCCGTCGAAGCCAAGGACCCGAGCACCGAGCATCACTGCCAGCGGCTCGCCAACCTCGCGGCCCGGCTCGGGACCCAGGCCGGCCTCGAGGCGGCGGACCTCGAGGCGGTCGCGTACGGCGCGCTGCTCCACGACGTCGGCAAGATCGGCGTGCCCGAATCGATCCTGACCAAGCAAGGCCCGCTCAATGCGACCGAATGGGAGGTCATGCGCAGCCACCCTGAGATCGGCGCGCGGATCTGCGAGCCGCTGTCCGCGGCCGGTGCCTTCGGGCCCATCGTCCGGCACCACCACGAGCGCTGGGACGGGCACGGCTACCCGGACGGCCTGAAGGGCGAGGCGATCCCGCTCGGCGCGCGGATCGTGGCCCTGGTGGATGCGTTCGACGCGATGACCCACGACCGGCCCTACCGCCGCGCCCTGTCGGTCGACCATGCGCTTCGCGAGCTGTGGACCGAGGCCGGCACGCAGTTCGATCGCGCGCTCGTGCCGCTCTTCGCTCTCGAGCTCGGACACGAGGAGGCGCGCCTGTCCGACCTGCCACCGTCGGCGCTGCTCGCGACCGCCTGACGCGCCCGAACCCGGCCCGCGGTCCCCGGCGAAGCCCTAGTATCGGTGGATGACGAGGCACGCCGGCCGATGAGCGGCACCGACGGGCTCGCGCTCGCCACCCGGGGGCTCGAGAAGCGCTACGGAGCGCGCGTCGCGCTGGCCGGGCTCGACCTGTCGGTTCCGACCGGCGTCGTCTACGGCTTCCTCGGTCCGAACGGGGCCGGCAAGACCACCACGATGCGGCTGCTGACCGGCCTGATCCACCCGGACGCCGGAACGATCGAGCTGCTCGGGCGCCCGTTCGGGCGGCGCGATCGGCATCGCCTGTTCGAGGTCGGCGCGCTGATCGAGGCGCCGTCGTTCTACCCGTACCTGTCGGGCCGCGAGAACCTGCGCTCGCTGGCCGCCACCGGCGCCCACACGTCGGACCGCCGGGTCGAGGAGCTGCTCGAGCTCGTCGGCCTGCGTGATCGCGCGAAGGACAAGGTCCAGGGCTACTCGCTCGGGATGAAGCAGCGTCTCGGCATCGCAGCGGCACTGCTCAGCGACCCGCGACTGCTCCTCCTGGACGAGCCGGCGAACGGGCTTGATCCGGCGGGAATCGTGGCGATGCGCGAGACGCTCCGTCACCTCGCGGCGACCGGGAAGACCGTCTTCATCTCGAGCCACGTCCTGGGCGAGATCCAGCAGCTGGCCGACGTTGTCGGCATCATCGCCGCCGGGCGACTCGTGCGTGAGGGGCCGATCGAGGAGCTCCTCGAGGGCGAGGGCGTGGTCCGCGTGCGGGTCGCCTCGACCGAGCTGGAGGCGGCGACACGGATCCTCGACGGGCTGGCGGGTGACGGCGGCGTGACGCCCGTGCCGGGTGAAGCGGGCTGGCTGTCGATCCGGTTCGAGCCCGGCCGGGCCGCCGACGTGAACCGGGCGCTGGCGCTGGCCGGCGTGTACGTCTCCGGCCTCGAAACCGGGAGCGACCTCGAGTCGCTCTTCCTGGCCCTCACGGCCGATGCGCCGTCGGGAGGCAGCGAGGGCACGTTCTTCGGCCTGGGCGGCAGGCGGCCGGAGCCGCCGAGCGGGCCGAGCGGGCCCACCGGCTGGCTCGGGGGAGGCGGTGCGACGTGAGACTGCTGGTAGCGACGCTCCGCAAGCTGATCCGGCGCCCGGCGACGTTCATCACGTTCGGGCTGCTGGTCGGGCTGATGGCGCTGATCTTCCTGGCCGTGGGGGCCACCGCCAAGCAACAACCCAGCGCGACCGCGCGGGAGGCCGCCCTGTTGCTGGTGACCTTCCCCGGCGCCTACACCTTCGTCGTGTCGTTCATCCTCGGTCTTGGCGGCCTGTTCGCCGTGATCTACGGGGCGGCGATCGCCGGCTCGGAATGGACGTGGGGGACGCTCAAGGCCGCGGTCGCCCGGGGTGAGAGCCGGACCCGCTACCAGGTCTGGTCGCTGGCCGGTGTCGGGGTCATGGTCGGCGTCGGGCTGCTGGGCGCGTTCGTGGTCGGTGTGGTGGTCGCGCTCGTGGGGGCCGGTCTCGCCGGCGTCTCCACGGCAGGCCTGAGCGACGCCGCGACGCTCGGCCAGCTCCCCGAGCTGCTCGGGCGCGGCTGGTTCGCCATGATCGAGCAGGGCGTGCTCGGCTTCACGATCGCCACGATCGCGCGCAGCCAGCTGGCCGGGGTCGGCGTCGGAATCGCCATGTACTTCGGCGAGCAGTTCGCCACGATCTTCCTGCCGGATGTCGTCAAGTACCTGCCGTTCCACGCAGCCGGTTCGGTCGTGGCGACCACCGGGGGCGAGTTCGGCGGATCGGACGGCGGCCAGCTTGCCCAGCTCGATCCGAATGCCGCGCTGGTCGTCGTCGCGCTGTGGCTGGTGGGTGCATTGGTCGTCACCTCGCTGTTCACCGAGCGAGCCGAGATCTCGGGCTGACGACCGTCAGGCGAGCACGCGCTCCAGCGCGCGTCGAACGTCGTCACGCGCCTGATCGTCGAGCGTCGCCCCGGCTCGCCGGCACCGCGCCGAGCCGATGACGCCACGCAGCCGCCAGATCTCCTTGCGCGCGGCCAGGCTGAACGGCTGGAACGCCTCGAGGCGCATGAGCGGGAGGAGGTCCGTCCACGCGCGTTCGGCGCCGGCCGGGTCCGTCGCGAACTGCGCCACGATCGACACCAGGCGATCCGGCATGGCGAGCCCGGTCATCACGCCGGTGGCTCCCGCCCGCAACTCGTCGATGAGGAAGAGGCCCCCCAGCCCTCCGAGCAGCCCGAGCCCGGGATGACTCCGGCGCAATGCCGCGATCAGGCCGCTCGTCGGCGGGGCTTCCGCCTTGACGCCGACGACGAGGCGGCAGCCGTCCGCCGCCGTGGCGATCGCGTCATGGTCGAGGACCACGCCGGATCCCGCTGGGTAGTCCTGGACGACGATCGGCAGGCCGCCGTCCGCCGCGGCATCCACCGCGTCGCGCAGGCCGAGCGTCCGCGACGGGCTGACCATCACCCCGCTGACGCCCCGTCCGGCCGCATCGCGCGCGCGGCCGGCGACGATCTCGTGGGTCTCGCCGGTCACGCCCACGATGACCGGCCGGGGCGAGGCTCCCGCCACGACCGCGGCCACGACCCTGCGGCGCTCGTCCTCGGTCAGCTCCGCCGCTTCGCCCATCACGCCCAGCACGGTCACGCCCGCGACGCCAGCGTCGACATACGCGCGGACGAGCGCACCCGTGCCATCGAGGTCGAGCCCGCCGTCGTCGTGGAAGGCCGTCGGCAGGACGCCGAACACGCCGTCCAGCCGGAGCGGCCCGGTCACGGCAGGCTTCGAATCAGGCCGCCGTCGACCGCCAGGATGACCCCGTTCAGGTACGAGGCGGCCGGCGACAGGAGGAAGGCGATCACGCGGCCCATCTCGTCGGGATCGCCGTACCGGCCCAGCGGAATCCTGGCGCGTGTCTGGTCCTGGATCGCTTGGACGGTCTGGCCGGTCTCCGCCGCGCGGGTCTCGTCGATGGAGCGGACCCGCTCGGTGTCGAAGCGACCTGGCGCCACGCCGTTGATCCGGATCGGGGCGATCTCGCCGACCAGGCTCTTGATCAGGCCGGCGAGTCCCGGCCGCAGGACGTTCGAGGTCACGAGGCCGGGGATCGGCTCGCGCACCGACGATGACAGGATGACGACGATGGCGGGATCCCGGCCCTCGCGCAGGTAGGGCAGGGCCTCGCGGATCAGCCGGATCGAGCTCAGCAGGGTCCCGGCGATCGCGCGCTCCCAGGCGGCCTCGTCGAGCGCGGCGAACGACCCCTGGGGCGGACCGCCGGTATTGACGAGCAACCCGTCCAGGCCGCCAAGCGCGTCGACCGCGTGACGCACCGCCGCCGGCGGCCCGTCTGCCGTCGACAGGTCGGCGGCAATCGGGATCCCGCCGATCGGCCCCAGGGCGTCCGCAAGCGTCCGGGGGTCGCGCCCGGTACCGGCGAGGGCGGCACCCTCGGCGGCGAGCGCGCGGGCGGCGGCAGCTCCGAGCCCATGGCTGGCGCCGCCGACCAGGAACCGGTGTCGAGCGAGGTTCAGGTCCATCCTGGAAGCCTACACGCCCCGGCATTCCGGGAACCCGCCACCGGCTGCGCAATCGTATGACCGCATGGCGGCGGGTGCTACGCTCTCCCGGATGCGAGCCGACGACACCGACGGCGAGCGCCCCGCCGACACCGAGGCCGGCGCTCCGGCCTCCGGTACGGCCGTCGCGCGCCGCCCCGCCGAACGTGACAGCCGGCGCCCGGGCCCCGTGACCACGATGCGCGACATCGCGTCCGTGACCGGCGTGTCGCAGAGCACCGTGTCGCGCGTCCTCAACGACGCCCCGACCCGGGTTCCGATCGCGCCCGAGACGCGCGAGCGCGTCACGCTCGCCGCGCGCCGCCTGGGCTATCGGCCGAACCCGCTGGCGCGCGGCCTGCGTGGCGCGGCGACGATGCTCATCGGCGCGGTCGTACGCGACTTCAGCGACCCGTTCTTCGCGGCCGCGATCGAGGCGCTCGCGATCGAGGCGATGGGCCGCGGGTACAACGTCGTGCTGGGCCACGCCCACGGGCGCGTGGACGAGGGCCTGGCCCTCACGGCCGTGCTCGAGACACGCCACTGCGACGCGATCGTGATGCTCGGCGACATGCAGGACCAGCCCCGCCTGCTCGACGACCTGCGCAACACCACGATCCCGGTCGTCGCGCTCTGGCAGGGCACCAGCCCGATCGAGTTCCCGACGATGAACGTCGACGAACGTGGCGGCATCCACGCCGGCCTGCGCCATCTAACCGAGCTCGGCCACGAGCGGATCGCGTTCGTCAGCGGCCTGCTGCCCGGCGACAACTGGTCGCGCCAGGACGCTTACGTCGAGTTCATGACCGGCCGCTTCGGCGGCGTCCCCGAGGGGTACGTCCAGCAGGCGCCGAACACGCTCGTCGGCGGCGGGGAGGCCCTGCGCCGGCTGCTCGACCTGTCCGATGCGCCGACCGCGGTCGTGACCTCCACGGACCTCGTGGCGGTCGGCGTGCTCCATGCCGCCTGCAGCCTGGGGTGGACGGTTCCGACCCAGCTGTCGGTGGTCGGCTTCGACGATCTCGTGCTGGCCGCCCACACCGTCCCGGCGCTGACCACCCTGCGCATGCCGATCGCCGAGATCGTGGCGGAGGGGGTCAAGCTGGTCGTCGGTCTCGCGCGCGACAGCGGCGCCTCGCGCGCGCCGCGCGTCACCGGGTTCGAGCCGTCGCTCATCGTCCGGCAGTCGACGGCGGTACCCCCGGCTCGACGATGACCTTCAGGCCGGCACGGGCGATGAACCGGTCCATCGCGCCCGGAGCGTCCTGAAGCGAGACCCGCTCGGTGACCAGCCGGGCCAGGTCGAGTGCACCCGATTCCGCGAGCCCGACCGCTCGGCGGAACGCGTCCGGTGTCGACCGTCGGACCAGCTTCAGGGTCAGGCCCTTCCGCCGTGCGACCGACGCCGTGAACGTCGTCCGATCGTCCGACGGGATGCCGACGAGGACCACCCGGGCGCCTGGCGCGGCGGCCTCGATCGATGCTTCCACCGCCGCGCTCTCGCCCGCCACCTCGAACACCAGCTCGCAGCCGCGGCCGCCCGTCGCCGCGAGGATCGCCTCCGACCGGACGGCGTCGGCCGGTTCCTGGATCGTGGCCGTGGCGCCGAACGCCGCCGCCATGTCGAGCCGGTGACGCAGCGGATCCGCCGCGATCACGGTGGTTGCGCCGGCCAGCCTCGCCAGCGCGACCAGCAGCACGCCGATCGGCCCGGAGCCGACGACCGCGACCGGGCCCGCGCCGACCTGGCCGAGGTGGCCGAGGTCGGCGGCATGGACGGCCACCGCGAGCGGTTCGATCAGGGCCGCCTCGGCGTCGCCGACGCTGTCGCCGATCGGGTAGAGGCAGTCCTCGGGCCAGGCCATCAGCTCCCGCAGGGCACCGTCGGTGGCGCCGTGGCCGGCGAACTGGATGGCCTGGCAGAGGTTCGACCGGTTGCGCCGGCAGAGATCGCAGGTGCCGCAGGTGTCGGCCGGATCGACGGCCACGCGGCGGCCGGCCAGCAGGCCCGATTCGACGACGGCGGCGAATTCGTGGCCCAGGATCAGCGGGCTGCGGAGGACGGCATCGCCGATTCCGCCGTCGACCATCCAGTGCCGGTCGGACCCGCACAGGCCGACGGCGCTGACCCGCAGCAGCGCCTGACCCGGGCCCGGCACGGGAACGGCCTCAGCGTGGAGGCGGAGCCGGCGATCGGGATGCAGCCGCAGTGCCAGCACCCGAATCGACCCTCCGAGCTACGGTTCGTCCAACCCTTGGGGGATCCACACGCGCATCGCGCCCGGGACCCGGTTGGCCCAGCCGTAGTATGGGATCGCCAGGACGCGGATGGTCCCGGCTCGAGATCGATGACCAGCGCGTGTCACCCAGCCACCTTGACGCAGGAGTCGCTCGACGAGGACCGTCGGTATCGGTAGGCTGGCTCGGTGAGCCCGAAACGCTCGATGGCGCCGGATCTGGAACGAGCGCCGGCACCGGATCTGGACTCCAGGCACGATCCCGGCCCGGCTGCCGCGTTTCGCCTGAGCGGCGCAC
>JACQEF010000066.1 GCA_016200745.1 Chloroflexota bacterium
CGGCGGCGCCATCCTCGGCGCCCTTGAAGCTGTACTCGTTGTAGCCCTTGTCGTTCAGGGTGCCGATGTCGGTGACGACGCCGATCTTGAGATCGGACTGCGGCGCGGCCGATTCGCTCGGCGCGACCGACGGCTCGACGGACGGGGCGGCGGCGGACTCGCTGGGCGCCGCGACCGATGGCTCGGCCGACGGTGACGCCGTCGCACCGCTCGAGCTACAGGCGGCGACGAGGATGGACAGCCCTGCGAACAGGGTCAGTCCGAGGGAGCGGTTGCGCATGTTTCCTCCTCCAGGTTCGCGGTCCAGGCGTCCGTGACGGGCTGCTACCCAAGGATCGCGCTGAACGGCGGGCGGCGGCCCCGAAGGAGCCGCCAATGTCTCGCATCCTACCGACCCCGTACCTCACGGGGCAAGGGCCGGATGGCTGGTCGAAGAGCAGGATAGGCCCCGCGCCGCAGTTTCGCGCGGCCCTCGCGCGGTTCCTCCCCGGAGGGTCGAGCGGATCGCGCCCGTGGTGGCGGGCCGCTCGCCGGGAGTCGCCGGCCTCTCAGCGGCCGCCGCCCTGGAGTTCGTGGAGTCGTTCGTCCGAGATCCCGAAGTGATGGGCGATCTCGTGATAGACCGTCTCGGCCACGAGGTCGGCGAGCGCGTCGGGGTCGGGGCTGGCCCGGACGATCGGCCCGCGGAAGATCGTGATCTTGCTCGGCGTCGCCGCGGCGTCGGCCGACAGCCGGGTCCTGGGGATGCCCTGGTACAGCCCGAACAGGCCGCGCGCCCCGACCGACGCCAGCTGCGCCGGGTCGGCCTCGTCCTCGATCACGATGGCGACCGATCCGAGCCGCTCGCGGAACGGCTCGGGCAGGCGCTCGAGCGCGTCCGCGACCATCGATTCCATGGCTTCGTCGTCGACGTCCGAGGGATTCATGGGAGGACTCTAGCGGCTCGACTCCATGTCGGCGGGACCGGCGACCCGCCGCTACCATTGACCCCCGTGACCATCGCCCCGAACGACTTCACCCACCTCCACGTCCACTCGGAATTCAGCCTGCTGGACGGCCTGGGGCGGATCACGGAGCTCGTGGACGCGGCCGCCCAGCACGGCATGGACTCGCTCGCGATCACCGACCACGGGGCCCTGTACGGCGCCGTCGCGTTCTACCAGGCGGCGAGGGCCAAGGGGATCAAGCCGATCATCGGCGTCGAGACCTACGTCGCCCGCCGGTCGATGACCGACAAGGAAGGCAAGGCCGACGCCCAGCCCTTCCACCTCGTCCTCCTGGCCCAGGACTGGACCGGCTACCAGAACCTGTGCCGGCTGATCACGGACGCGCACATCGACGGCTACTACTACAAGCCGCGCATCGACCGGGAGCACCTCGCCCGCCACAGCGCCGGCCTGATCGGCCTGTCGGCCTGCCTGACCGGCGAGATCCCGAGGGCGCTCGAGAGCGAGGACTGGGAGCTGGCGCGAAACCTGGCCGGGGAGTACGGCGACATCTTCGGCAAGGATCGTTTCTACCTGGAGCTCCAGGACCACGGGTTGCCCGACCAGCGCCGTCTCAACGAGCAGCTGCTCCGGCTGGCCCCGGAGACGGGGCTCCCGCTGGTCGTCACCAACGACCTCCACTACGTCCGACCCGACCAGTCCGAGGCGCACGACGTCCTCCTGTGTGTGGGGACCGGCAACAACCTGGACACGCCGAACCGGATGCGCTTCGACACCCACGAGTTCTACGTGAAGTCGGCGGCCCAGATGGCGGCGCTCTTCCCCGACCAGCTCGACGCGATCCGCAACACGCGCCAGATCGCCGAGATGACCGGCATCGAGCTGCCGCTCGGCCAGCTCCGGATCCCGCATTTCCCCGTGCCGGACGGACACACGACCGAAAGCTGGCTGCGCGCCGAGTGCCAGCGGGGACTGGAGCGTCGCTACGGGACGGTGACGCCCGAGCTCCAGGCCCGGCTCGATTACGAGCTCGGCGTGATCCTGTCGATGGGCTACGCCGGCTACTTCCTGATCGTCGCCGATTTCATCCGGTTTGCCCGCGAGCAGGGGATCCAGACGACCTGCCGCGGCTCGGCGCCGGGATCGATCGTGACCTACACGCTCGGGATCACCCCGGTCGACCCGATCCTCTACCAGCTCCCGTTCGAGCGGTTCCTCAACCCGGACCGGGTGACGATGCCGGACATCGACGTCGACTTCGAGGACGGCCGTCGCGAGGAGGTCATCGCCTACGTCGGGCGCAAGTACGGTCAGGACCACGTGGCCCAGATCATCACCTTCGGCACGATGCTCGCCCGCGCGGCGATCCGCGACGTGGGCCGCGTCCTGGGCCACTCGTACGGCGAGGTGGACCGGATCGCCAAGGCGATCCCGAACCAGCTCGGGATCAAGCTCGACGAGGCGCTCCAGATCGCGCCCGCGCTGCGCGAGCAGGTCGACGCCGACCCGGCGGTCAAGCGGATCATCGACTTCGCCCGCCACCTCGAGGGGGTCGCCCGGAACGCCTCGACCCACGCCGCCGGCGTGGTGATCTCGCGGGAGCCGCTGACCGAGCTGATGCCGCTCCAGAAGGCCACCAACTCGGACGGGCTGATGACCCAGTACGAGATGCACGCCATCGAGGCGCTCGGGTTGCTCAAGTTCGACTTCCTGGGGCTGTCGAACCTGACGATCCTCCGCCAGGCGGTCGAGCTCGTCCGTGACAACCGCGGCGTCGTGATCGACCTCGACAACATCCCCCTCGACGACGCGAAGACGTTCGAGCTGCTCGCCTCCGGCGAGACCACCGGCATCTTCCAGCTCGAGTCCGCGGGCATGCGCCGGTACGTGCGGGACCTGCGGCCCACATC
>JACQEF010000067.1 GCA_016200745.1 Chloroflexota bacterium
GCCGTCGGCCTGCTCGAGGTGGCCGACCTCGTGGTCGTCAACAAGGGCGACAAGCCGGGCGCCCAGCGCACCGCCGCGCAGCTCCGAGCCATGCTGGTGGCGGGTGCCGGTCGCGATTCGGGCGGGCCGGGCGCGGGGCCGGCTGGCGGGTCGGGCGCGGAGCCGGCGGGCGGCGCCGCGGGCCGTGCGTGGCCGAAGCGGCCCGAGGTCCTGATCACGACCGCGGCCACCGGCGACGGCGTGCCCGAGCTGCTCGCGGCGCTCGACCGGCATCGCGCAGCGGCTCGTGGCGATGGTGACGAGTCGGGGACGAGGCAGGCGCGCCTGGCACGCGCAGAGGCGCAGGTCTGGGCCGTCGTGTCGGACCGCGTCCGCCAGCGACTCGGCGACGCCGCGCGCGGACGCGCCACGTCGGAGACGCTGACCGAGGTGGCCGAGCATCGGCTCGACCCGTATGCGGCTGCTGACCGCCTGCTCGAGCAGCTGGGCCGGGACTGAGGGGGCTGGGTTGGCGGCATGCCGGGCGGCGGCCCGGGCCGCGCGATGGTCCGTCCCTTGGTCGGTCGTGGCACTCCCTTGATCCAATCGACGCATCAGTCGACCCTCGGGCCGGTCTCGGGCGACGCTTGGAGCGGGCGGGTGCCAATCGACGGTGGAGCGTGCTGTCATTCGCCGATTGGAACGGGTCGGCGCCACCCCGGGACGAGGCGGGGTCCGGACCGAGATCACAGGAAGACGATGGAGTCACCGCTCGGTTCCTGTCCGTGGGCCAGGGCGCTCAGCGCGGCTCGCGTCGACACCGGGAACCTCGATGGAAGCTGGGGGTACTCGGCGACGACATGTCGGTTGTGCCGCGTGTCCGCGACCAGCAGTACCACGGTCGTGAGCCGCAGATCCCGTTGCTTGGCGTTGATTCGGCGTTCGAGGGCCTGCACGTCGCCGATCCGCGTCTCGGCTTCCACCAGGATCGCGACGCCCCGCCCGTCGATCACCGCGTCCGCACTGCGCAGGTCGCCGGCGATCGGTACGGGCACCTCCGTTCGGAGCCGGAGGCCTGGCCCCAGCCTGGGGCGCAGCCGGGCGATCAGCGCCACATGCGCGGCGTCGCGGATCGGGTCGCCGTCGGGGTGGAGCGAGGCTGACAGCCGGAGGCCGAGCACCGCGGCCATCCGGGCGGCCAGCTCGACCGAGAGCACGCCGGGCCTGCCGGCTTCGATCCGCCCGATCGTCATGTGCGACACGCGAAGGTGGCGAGCTAGCTCGCGCTGACTCAGGCCCGCCGTCCGTCGTGCGGCTTCGAGCTCCGAGGTGAGCCGGGCGACCAGGAATCGCCCCCGATGCCGGCCGCGATCGGCTGGGCGTTCATGCACGGGCATGGAGTCATGGTGGATCGGCCCCCTTACCGGGCGCTCACCGGCCGGCGCGACGCGATCGCGGAACCCTCAAGTGCCAAGCGATGACGGAAGGGCCTGCGCGGGGCCGTTCCGGTGTTGGTTGGTGCCCGAGGGTTCCATCCGTCCGCGGACTCGTCACTCCTGCGTCGGATGGCACACACCAGTGCCGCGCGGGCGCACGGACCGGTCCACGAGCCCGCGTGGGCGCGCGCACGGGTGCCGTGAGGGCGCACGGATCGGCTCGGGGGGCCCGAAGCCCGCCCGCCGCCACCCCTGGCCCTCGACCGCGTACCATCCCGTCCATGCCAAGCTCGATCCAGCGGGTCTTTGTGGCGGGCGCGGGGCTCATGGGGCACGGGATCGCCCAGGTGCACGCGGCGGTCGGCCTGTCCGTGGTCCTGTACGAGCCCGAGCTGGCGCGGGCCGAGGCCGGCCGCGAGCGGATCGCGGGCAACCTCGAGCGCGCGGTGGCCAAGGGCCGGATGTCCGACGCGGAGCGCGACGCCACGCTGGCCCGGATCTCCCTCGCCGACGACCCGGCTGCCGTCCACGACGCGGACCTGGTGATCGAGGCCGTGTTCGAGGACGTCGACGTCAAGACCGAGCTGTGGCACGAGCTCGACGGGGTCGCCGGGGCGGCTGCCATCTTCGCCTCGAATACCAGCTCGATCTCGATCGGGCGGCTCGCCGAAGCCGTGTCACCGGCCCGGCGGCCGCGGTTCGTCGGGATGCACTTCTTCAGCCCCGTGCCCGTCATGCCGCTGATCGAGCTGATCCGGGGCCCCGAGACGGGCGAGGCCACGGAAACCGCGATCCGGGACCTCGCGGCCCGCCTCGGCAAGCAGGTGATCGTTTCCGCGGACCGGCCCGGGTTCATCGTCAACCGGATCCTGATGCCGTTCCTGGGCGAAGCGATGCGCGCTTACGAGCAGGGTCTCGGGACCGCCGACGACATCGACACCGGCGCCCGCATTGGCCTGAACCACCCGATGGGCCCGCTCGAGCTGGCCGACTTCATCGGCCTCGACATCTGTCTCGGCGTCATGCGCGTCCTCGACGAGGGGATCGGCGGCGACCAGTTTGCGCCGCCGCAGGTCCTCGTCGACCTCGTGGCCGCCGGCAATCTCGGCCAGAAGACCGGGCGCGGCTTCCATGCCTATCCACGGCCGGAGCGGGCCGGCCGGTGAGCGGCGCGCTCACCCAGGAAGAACTCCTGCTCCAGTCGACAACGCGCGAGTTCGCCGCGCGGGAGCTGGCGCCGACCGCCATCGAGCGCGACGAGGCCGAGCGCTACGACCGGTCGCTCTTCGCGAAGATGGGTGATCTGGGACTCACCGGGGCGCCGCTCCCGGAATCCGTCGGCGGTTCGGGCTTCTCGTACCTCGCCTGGACGCTCGTGATGGAGGAGCTCGGCGCGGTCGACATGTCGATGGCGGTCT
Source organism: Chloroflexota bacterium (assembly GCA_016200745.1). Lineage (GTDB taxonomy): Bacteria > Chloroflexota > Limnocylindria > Limnocylindrales > CSP1-4 > SPCO01. The sequence continues at coordinate 2,834 of JACQEF010000067.1, forward strand.
CGCTGTCGGTCCACCTGCTGTCGCAGTACCCGGTCGTGACCTGGGGGACCGACGAGCAGCGGCAGCGCTGGCTGCCGGCGATGGTCACCGGGGAGCAGCTGGGAGCCTTCGCGCTGACCGAACCGCACGCCGGCAGCGACGCGGCCGCGATCGGGACCCACGCCGAGCGCCTCGGGCCGGCGGACGCCCCCCACGCCTACCGGCTGACCGGCACGAAGATCTGGATCTCGAACGCGCCCGAGGCCGAGCGGTACCTGGTGTTCGCGACGCTCGACCCGACGGCCGGCGCCGGGGCGATCACGGCGTTCCTGGTCGAGAAGGGGACCCCCGGCTTCCGGTTCGGCGCGCACGAGCGGAAGATGGGGATCCGCGCGTGTCCGGCGACCGAGCTGATCTTCGACCGCGCCGAGATTCCGGTGGCGAACCGGCTGGGCGGGGAAGGGGAGGGCTACAGGATTGCCTTGTCAGCGCTCGGCGAGGGCCGGATCTCGATCGCGGCCGCGTGCGTCGGGGTTGCCCGGGCGGCGCTCGAAGCGGCCGCGCGCTACCTGACCGAGCGGCGCGGATTCGGCGGCCCGCTGGCGGAGCAGCAGGGGCTGCGGTTCATGCTCGCCGAGATGGCGCGCGAGGTCGCGGCCGCGCGGGCCGTGACGAGGGAGGCAGCCCGGGCCAAGGATCGCGGCGAGCCCCTGGCCGAGCCGTCGTCGATTGCCAAGTGGACCGCGTCCGATGCCGCCATGCGCGTGGCCACCGACGCGGTCCAGCTGTTCGGCGCCAGCGGCTATTCGCGCGAGACCGGGATCGAGCGGCTGATGCGCGACGCGAAGGGCGCCCAGATCTACGAGGGCACGAACCAGATCCATCGCCTGATCGTGGCCGACGAGCTCTTCCGCCGCGTCATCGGCTGATCCGGGTCGCGCCGTCGGGTGCCCGGCCGGGGCCGGTGTAGATTCGCGGCATGACCCAGTCCGCAACCGGTCCCAACGGCGACGTCTACGTCGTCAGTGCCGCGCGCACGCCGATCGGCAGGTTCGGTGGGGCGCTCGCCGGGGTGCCGGCGGTCGAGCTCGGGGGTGTCGCCATCCGCGCGGCGGTCGAGCGTGCGGGATTGCCGGACGGGACGCCGATCGACGAAGTCCTGATGGGCCAGGTGCTCCAGGCCGGAGCCGGCCAGGCGCCCGCTCGCCAGGCCGCGCTGCGGGCCGGTCTCGCGGACACGACCAGCGCCACGACGATCAACCGGGTCTGCGGCTCGGGCCTCAAGGCGATCATGCTGGCCGCCGCCGAGATCCGCGCCGGCGACGCCGAGGTGGCTGTCGCCGGCGGCATGGAATCGATGAACGGCGCGCCCTACCTCCTGCCGGGGGCGAGGTTCGGCTACCGGCTCGGCAACGCGGAGGTCGTCGACGCCACCGTCCACGACGGGCTGTGGTGCGCGATCGAGGGCTGCCACATGGGCACCCACGCCGAACGCGTCGCGATCAAGGACGCGATCAGCCGCGCCGACCAGGACGCGTTCGCCCTGGCCAGCCACCAGAAGGCGATCGCGGCCATCGACGCCGGGCGCTTCGACGCCGAGATGGCGCCCGTCACCGTCCGCGACGCCAAGGGCCGGGAAACCGTCGTGACGACCGACGAGGGCCCGCGGCGCGACACCAGCCTCGAGGCGCTGACCCGGCTCCGGCCGGCGTTCGCGCTTCCCGGCGGCGAGGACCGCGGCGAGGCGATCGACGGCACGGTGACCGCGGGGAACGCCCCGGGGATCACCGACGGCGCGGCCGCGACCGTGGTCGCGTCGGAGCGCGCGGTCGAGCGGCTGCGCCTGACGCCACTGGCGCGGATCGTCGGCTACGCCCAGGCGGAAGTAGCGCCGAAGTGGCTGTTCCTGGCCCCGGTCCGGGGGGTCCGCCGCCTGCTCGACCGGGTCGAGCTGCCGATCGAGGCATTCGACCTGATCGAGATCAACGAGGCGTTCGCCGCGCAGACCCTGGCCGACGGTCGGGAGCTTGGCTTCGATTGGGACAGGGTCAACGTCAACGGTGGAGCGATCGCGCTCGGCCACCCGATCGGCGCGTCCGGCGCCCGGATCGTGGCGACGCTGCTCCACGAACTGGATCGCCGGGGTGGTCGGTACGGCCTTGCGACGCTCTGCCTCGGTGGCGGGGGCTCCGTCGCCGCCGCGTTCGAACGGGTCGGGTAGCGGGGCTGAGGAAAGGAAGGCGTCAACGATGCAGGATGCGTCCGTCTCGTTTCCGATCGAGCTGAGCCCGGCGGAGCTGGCACTCGTGCGCACGGCGCTCGAGATGCTCGAGGACACGTTGGGTCACGAAGAGGCCGAGGAGCTCGCGGAGGTCCAGGTCCTGCTCAGGCGGCTGCCTACGCCCGCGAGCGACTGACCAGCGCCTGCGCCGCTGTGGGAACACCGCGGTCCGCCGCTACACTCCGGCCATGACCGAGATCGCCACGCAGCCGGCCGGACGGGTAGCCGACGTCCAGACGTTCCGCCACTTCATCGCCGGGGAATGGTGCGAGTCCACCTCCGGCGCGACGTTCGAGAGCCGGAACCCGGCCGACGACCGTGACGTGATCGGACGGTTCCAGCAGGGGACCGCGGCCGACGTCGCGATGGCCGTCCGGGCTGCCGGCACTGCCCAGCCCATGTGGCAGCGGACGCCCGCGCCGAAACGCGGCGAGATCCTGTACGCGTTCGGGGCGCTCATGGCCCAGCACAAGGAGCGCCTGGCGCGGGCGATGACCCGCGAGATGGGCAAGGTCCTGGCCGAAGCGCGGGGCGACGTCCAGGAAGGGATCGACATCGCGTTCCTGATGGCCGGCGAGGGCCGGCGGATGGCCGGCGAGACCGTGCCGTCCGAGCTGCCGGACAAGTGGGCGATGAGCATCCGCCAGCCGCTCGGGATCGCCGGGGTCATCACGCCCTGGAACTTCCCGGTCGCCATCCCCTGTTGGAAGATGATGCCGGCGCTGGTGACCGGCAACACCGTCGTGTTCAAGCCGTCGTCGGACACGCCGCACTGCGCCACGCTCCTGGTGGAGCTGCTGGCCGAGGCTGGCTTCCCGCCGGGCGTGGTCAACCTGGTGACGGGAACGGGGAGCGAGGTCGGCAACGCGATCGTGGACAACCCCGACGTGGCGGTCGTGTCGTTCACGGGCAGCTCGGCCACGGGCACCGGGATCGCCGAGCGTGCGGGGCGGCGCCTCAAGCGGCTGTCGCTCGAGCTCGGCGGCAAGAACGGCGTGGTCGTCCTCGCAGACGCGGACCTCGACCTGGCCACGGACGGCATCCTGTGGTCCGCGTTCGGCACGACCGGTCAGCGCTGCACGGCCTGCTCGCGGGTGATCGTGGAACAGGCGGTCCTCGATCCGCTCGTCCAGCGGCTCGAGGCGCGGACGCGCGAGCTCCGACTCGGCTCCGGGCTCGACCCCGACGTCGATGTCGGGCCCCTCATCAACGCCGCGGCGCTGGACAAGGTGGTGTCGTACGTCGACATCGGGCGCACCGAGGGGGAGCTCATCGTTGGCGGCGGACGCGCCCTGGACCACCACCTGGCCACCGGCCACTTCTACCAGCCGACCATCTTCTCCGGTGTGAAGCCGATGGATCGGATCGGCCAGGAAGAGATCTTCGGCCCGGTGCTGTCGGTCATCCCGGTCGCCGACTACGGATCGGCGGTGCTCGCCCTCAATCAGACCCGGTACGGCCTCTCGTCGAGCATCTTCACCCAGGACGTGAACCGGGCATTCCGCGCGATGCGCGACTTCGAGACCGGGATCGTGTACGTCAACGCCGGGACGACCGGCGCGGAGACACACCTGCCGTTCGGCGGCTGGAAGGGGACCGGCAACGGTCACCGCGAGGCCGGCCACGTGGCGCTCGACACGTACACCGAGTGGAAGTCGATCTACGTCGACTTCAGCGGGCGGCTGCAGCGCGCCCAGATCGACAACCAGCCCGGCTGACGTGCCGACGTCCGACGACGTCCGTCGGATCGCGCTGTCGCTGCCCCGAGAGGACGAGCCGCGCACGTGGGCCGGTTCGGCTGGACCACCGTGGGTCTCGATCGCGTCGAGCCCGATCAGCTCGAGCGATTGTTGCGCGACGCCTGCCGGATGACGGCCCCGAAGAAGCTGGCCGGGGCCTACCCGCCGAGCGCGGCCTCGAGCCGGTCGATGAACGGCACCTGCGCCGGCTTCAGGCGCCGCCGGGCCTCGTCGACCCCGAACCATTCGACCCGATCGATCTCGGGGAAATCCTGCAGGTGGCCGGACCTCGGCGGCCATTCGAGCGAGAACGTGTTGCTGTGGGCCAGCGCCGGATCGAGGTCGCCCTCGACGGCCCAGGCCACCACCGTCTTGCCGGACTTCTGCTCGATCTCGCCGAGCGGCAGGTCCTCGTGGACCTCGAGCTCGAAGCCGGTCTCCTCGGCGAACTCGCGGCGGGCCACGTCGATCCACGCCTCGCCGGGCTCGACCTCGCCCTTTGGGATCGTCCAGTGGCCGACGTCCTTTGTCGTCCAGTACGGACCGCCCTGGTGCGCGAGGAGGAGCTCGAGCGGTCCGCCGGAGCGGCGAAAGAGCAGGATCCCGGCACTGACGACGCCGGCCTTGCTTGGGTGAGCCACGAAGCGAGGGTACCGCGCGGAGACCGGCCGACGCACCTCGATTCTCAGGATTGCGCAAGGATTCGGGCGTACGCTCATCGGCGACCATCAGGAGAGGACCATGCATGACGGCGGTTGGTACCCATTCGGTGGCGGCTGGCTGATCGGCCTGCTCGTCTTCGGGGCGTTCGTCGTGCTCATGGCGTGGGGGATCGCCTGGATCCTCCGACACGACTCCCCGCGGTACGGCGCACCGCCGCCACCGCCGTCGGCGGTGTACCCGCCCGCCCGGACGGACACGGCGCTCCAGATCCTGCGCGAGCGGTTCGCCCGCGGCGAGATCAGCGAGGCCGAGTACGTGACCGCCAGTCGGGTGCTCGGGGCGCCAGAGCCGCCGAAGCCGGGGACGGGACAACCGCCGGGGCCGCCTGCGAGCTGACTCGAGGCACCGCGTCCCGCCCGGCGCGCGTCCGATAACGAAGCGGATCGCTTTCGGTAAAGGTTCGTTCAGGGTGCGCCCACGGCCTCGGTCGGCTCGCTAGGGTGCGGACATGCAC
>JACQEF010000057.1 GCA_016200745.1 Chloroflexota bacterium
CGTTCATCGGCTTCACGGGCACGCCGATCGAGTTGACCGACGCGAACACCCGCTCGGTGTTCGGCGACTACATCAGCGTCTATGACATCGAGCGCGCAGTCCGCGACGGCGCGACGGTCCCGATCTACTACGAGAGCCGGCTCGCGAAGCTCGCCCTCGCCGAGGCGGAGCGGCCCAAGATCGACCCCGCCTTCGAGGAGGTCACCGAGGGCGAGGAGGTCGACCGCAAGGAGCAGCTCAAGAGCCGCTGGGCCCAGCTCGAGGCGCTCGTGGGGGCCGAGCACCGGGTGCGCCTCGTCGCCGCCGACCTCGTCGCGCACTTCGAGGACCGCCTCGCGACGATGGACGGCAAGGCGATGGTCGTCACGATGAGCCGGCGGATCGCGGTCGACCTGTACCGCGAGATCGCCGCGCTGCGGCCCGAGTGGGTCGGGACCGGCGACGACGACGGGGTGCTCAAGGTCGTGATGACGGGGTCAGCCTCGGACCCGCTCGACTGGCAGGACCACATCCGCAACAAGCCGCGGCGCGAGGCGCTGGCCGCGCGTTTCCGGAATCCGGGGGACCCATTCCGGGTCGTGATCGTGCGCGACATGTGGCTGACCGGGTTCGACGCCCCGAGCCTGCACACGATGTACCTCGACAAGCCGATGCGCGGGCACGGCCTGATGCAGGCGATCGCGCGGGTGAACCGGGTGTTCCGGGACAAGCCGGGCGGCCTCGTCGTGGACTACCTGGGCATCGCCGACGAGCTGCGCAAGGCGCTCGCCGCGTACACGGAGTCCGGCGGGACCGGCAGGGCCGCAATCGACCAGGCCGAGGCGGTCGCGCTCATGCTCGAGAAGCACGAGATCTGTGCCGGCCTGTTCCACGGTTTCGACCACCGCGCCTGGGTGACCGGGGACGCCGAGGAGCGGCTCGCGCTCCTCCCGGCAGCGCAGGAGCACATCCTCGCGCAGGAGGACGGCAAGGCTCGGCTGCTCCAGGCCGTGACCGAGCTGTCGGCGGCGTTCGCCCTGTCCGTCCCGGTCGACGAGGCGCTCGCGATCCGCGACGACGTCGGCTTCTACCAGGCCGTCCGTGCCGTCCTTGCCAAGAGCGTCGCGGGCGAGCGGAAGACCGACGAGCAGCTCGACCACGCGATCCGCCAGATCGTGAGCCAGGCGATCGTGTCCGACGAGGTCATCGACATCTTCGCCGCGGCTGGCCTGCGGAAGCCGGACATCTCGATCCTGTCAGACGAGTTCCTCGCCGACGTCCGCGGCCTCCCGCAGCGCAACGTCGCCGTCGAGCTGTTGCGCAAGCTGCTGGCGGGCGAGATCAGGTCCCGCGGCCGGCGCAACGTCGTCCAGGCGCGCTCCTTCGCCGACCTCCTCGAGCAGGCGCTACGCCGCTACCAGAACCGGGCGATCGAGACGGCCCAGGTGATCGAGGAGCTGATCGCCCTTGCCAGGGAGATCCGCCAGGCGTCCGCCCGCGGCGAGGCGCTGGGCCTCACCGACGACGAGCTCGCCTTCTACGACGCCCTCGAGGCCAACGACAGCGCGGTGGCGGTGCTGGGCGAGCCGGAGCTCCTGGCGATCGCACGGGAGCTGACCGAGCAGGTCCGGGCCAATGTCACGATCGACTGGACCGTCCGCGAGAACGTCCGCGCCCAGCTCCGGGTGCTCGTCAAGCGGATCCTGCGCAAGCATGGCTACCCGCCCGACAAGCAGGCCCGGGCGACGGAGCTGGTGCTGGAGCAGGCCGAGGTGCTGTCAGAGCTCTGGGCGGTCGCGTGAGTAGCCCAGCCAGGCACGAGGTCGTCCCTCCAGCGCATCGCCATGACGTCAGCGCCGAACTGCAGAGCATCGGATGTTGATCGACATCGAGACTGGCATGGCGATCGAGCAGGTTCCGTTCCGACGCGAGTTCGACGTGCTGCGGAGCCGACTTTCGAGCGCCGACTTCGGAGCGATGGTCGCGCGGATCAACGAGCTCATCGACGCCAGCGGAGCGGAGATCGCGACGGCGGGCTGGCTCCCGGGGAGCGATTGGACCGGCACCCCGTTCGAGCCGATCTACGCCATTGCCGCGCGGCAGGACTACCAGCGCTCGGCGATGTTCTTCGGCCAATTGGTCTGGTACGTGGTGATGGCGCGACCAGAGCCGTGGGGCTCCGGTCGCTATCAGGTCGACGGCCGCGACATCGGTAGCCGCACGTACTTCCGCCTGTCCAGGACTGGTTGAGCGTTCCCGTGATCGTCCGACGTCCCTCGGCCCGATGCCATCGGACTGGCGAGAGGCTCTCGGCTCCGTTGCATCCGAAAACGGGCTCGCGGATATTGCGGCATTCGTGGGGAGCCGGCGCAGCAGCGGCCTCAATGTTCTCCCCGATGCTGACCGTGTGTTCGCGTCGCTCGAGTTGACGCCATTGGCATCCGTGAGGGCGATGGTCCTCGGCCAAGACCCGTACCCGGACCCGCGTTACGCAACCGGATTGGCCTTCTCCATCCCGTCCGACCCGTCGCTGCCATTGCCGCGCTCGCTGCAGGTCATCCGGCGCGAACTCGAGGCTGACCGTCGCGTGGCGTTGCCAGCGAGCGGTTCGCTCGAGCCGTGGGCCAAGCATGGCGTCCTGCTTCTCAACACCGTTCTCACCGTCCAGGTCGAGAAGCCCCGGAGCCACCGCCGGGCCGGCTGGACCAAGCTAACCGACGCGATCATCAGGTTGGTGGCCGAGCGCGATCGACCCGTCGCCTTCCTGCTTTGGGGCGTCCAAGCGCAGGCGAAGGCTCGTCTGATCGACAGGGACCGGCACGTCATCGTTTGCTCGCCTCACCCGTCACCCCTCGCGAGAGCCCGAGGGCAAGCGTTCGAGGGCAGCCACCCGTTCTCCCGCGCCGATCAGGGCCTCGTCCACCGCGGGGCCGCGCCCATCGACTGGGCTCTCGAGTAGTCTGCGAGCCATGTCTGCCGGTGCAACATGAACAACACACTCACGGTCGAGAAGCTCTTCCTCGGCCGCCTCCTTCGCGTGCCTGATTACCAGCGCGGCTACGCCTGGGACAAGAAGAACTGGACGGACTTCCTCGAGGACCTGGACCTGCTCCCGCGGGGCAAGCACCATTACACGGGCACGGTCGTCCTGGACCGGGTCACGAAACCGCCGGAGGGCCAAGCGCCGGAGCCGACCGTCTGGGACCTCTCGGGCTTCGGCTACGAGGTCTTCAACATCGTCGATGGCCAGCAACGCCTGACGACCGTCGTCCTGCTCCTGGACGCGATCCGCCGCGAGCTCGCGCGCTTTGCCGGGCAGGAGCCGCTGGCCAGCGGAACGACGGCGGCGTACATCCGCGCGCCGACGCCGGCCGGGCAGTGGCTCCACAAGCTCGAGCTCAACGCTGACACCAACTCATTCTGGATCGGCTCAGTGCTGGCGGATGTCCCCGCCCCAGAACCGGCAGCCAACGCATCGCAGAAGCGCCTGGCGGCGGCCAAGTCCCACTTCGCCGAGTACCTCGCCGGGCAGCGCCAGGCGCGTGGCGACGCCTACCTAGAGTGGCTCCTCGCGCTCCGCACGAAGGTGACGAGCAACCTCGTCTTCGTGCCCTACGAGGTGTCCACC
>JACQEF010000058.1:0-3385 GCA_016200745.1 Chloroflexota bacterium
ACGAGCGATGCGCCGAGCGCCCAGCGGGCGAGGACCATGGCGCCGTCGGCGCGGTTCTGCCAGGCCTGCATCCGGTCGAGGTCGCGGTCGTGGGCGTCGAGGCGGGCGTAGATCGCGTCGGCCGAGCGCTGCATGTTGGCCCGGCGCTCGGCGCCCAGCGCCTGGTCCCGCGCGATCTCGTCGACGGTGGCCTTGAGCCCCCTGATGTCCTCCCGCATCTCGAGCAGGAGCTCGCGCTGCGTGATCGCGATCACGCCGGGCTCGTCACCACTCATCGGGCCTCAGCGGAGTTAACGGCGCGGACGTACCCGATGGGGGGAACCGGGAGTCGATGTGGATCGCACCAGCGCGCCGTCATGCCGGAATCGTGCCGGTGCTGGGCGGCAATTCATATTCGGCCGTTTGGGCCATGCCTCTGCGCGGGCGCCGGTGAGTACGCTACGACGGGAGGTGCCGGCGATGGCGCGTACGACTCAGCGGGACGTGATGCGGAATCTCCACCGGCGCTTCGGCGGCGACAACGACAGGATCGTGGCGGCCTATGCGGCGGCCGAGCGGAGCGGGAACGTGAAGCGCGCCTCGAATGTCCGCGGGATGGAGCCCGAGGAATACGCGGAGCGGCTCTATCAGGATGGCATCAAGAAGGGGTGGCTCCCCTGACGGGGGCTAGGACGCCGACCCCACTTTAGGCGGACTTCGGCGCGATCTCGACCAGCGATCCGCGAATGCGAACACCAGCGTTCCGATCGGTCGCGCGTCGAGGCTCGAGCCCGATCCGAACTGCCGATAGCCGGTCGTCAGCGGGGTTCCACTGGACACCGTCGCGCCACGGCCAGAGCAATCTTCGGGATCCGAGGACTCCGGCCGCGTTCCGGCGAAGGAGCGAGCGGACGTCGCCCGCGGGAACCGAGACCTGCGCGCCGACGCGGGTCGCGACGAGATCTAGCGATTCCGGGTCGTCATGCTCGTGGAACGCGGCGATCGTGCCGTCTATTAGCGGCTTGGCCAGCGCGGCGAGGTTGACCCAAACGCCCTCCGGCAGTTCCACCGCGACCTCGAGCCCGAGTTCGGACGAGTCGTTCGTGGTCGCGCTGACCGACGCGGCGCCCCGGCGGGTAGCGAGCCACACCTCGGCCGGCCGGGCGGCCTCGGCCAGCGAGCCCCGCGCTCCGTGATCGCGTAGGTGTAGTGGTGCGCCGCGCCCTCGAGCGGGTGCGGCGGAGGAGGGACGGATCCAAGAAGCCGCTCGACCACGAGCTCAGACCCAGCGGACCGCCCGAACGCCGATGTGCCGACGTTGTAGAGGAGCACGTTCTCGACGTCGAAGTGCCCGCCGAGCGGCGACGTGTATATCGCGTGGAGGGCGTGACTGGAGTCCGCTGTCAGGAGGGTGACTGCGGACCGCAGCCCGGCGCGAAACTCGAGCAAGGTGCCTTTCGGCTCGAATGGCAGGCGAGTCGTCGACCAGGCGTCAACCCTGGAGCCAGGCACATCAAGCGCGACCAGATAGCCAGGATCGGATCCGTTGGCGCGTTCGGGCTCCGGGTGGGGCGCCGGACGCCCGGTGGGTGTGGAGCCACGGGCCTGACAGGTTGCGCACCGCTTCCACGCCCGACCTTCAAGACCGCGCTCACGTTCGAGCCAGGTCGTCGCTGTCGCCAGATCCTCGAACCAGATCTTGGGGACGGACAGGTTCGAGCGGGCGAGCCATCGACATGTCGCGGCATGAACGACGTTGTACTGCGCGCCGGACGCGCCATGCCCTGAGAAGTCATTGAAGACGACGCCCAGCCCATCAGCGCAGATCGACCGGAACCGCTGCTCGTTGGCAATCCGCTCCATTTGGTCGACCTCAGCTTCGCGCAAACCGGTGGCCGCCGATCGCGACGCCCGGCGTCGCTACGACTCGTCGAGCCGCACCCACACGATCGTGACCACGATGACGATGGCAGCGAGCACGAATGGCGCCGCCACCATGAGCCTCGAGCCCAGGACGAGCGCCGTGGCGAAGTACCCGACGATGATGACGAGGTCCAATAGCCAGCGGAGCACGCCCACGCTGGCACCGTCGCAGATGGCCGTGACAGCTCGCTCGTCACGGCTCGTCTGCTGTGACCCTAATCGCCATTCGGGTCCGGCAAGCGCGGCGCGAGGATCCAGACAAGCTGAGCTGTGTTCGCGGCTCCCACCTTCAACCGCGCGTTCGCCAGGTGGTGCTTCACGGTCGAGTGCGAAAGACCGAGGCGGTGGGCAGCCGCCTTCTCAGACCCGGCAACCAGCACGGCTGCGACCACGCCGACCTCGCGGTCAGTGGCGCGTCCGGCAGGGTGGCGGGATCGGCGCGTCATGCGCTCCGTAGCCAGTCGAAGGGCTCCGGCGGCTCCGCGAGCCGCATCGTGATCGGAAGGTCGGTGGTCGCGGGGCAATGCCTCTCGCCCCGACCACCCATCACCTAACCGCACCGCAACCGCGGGGGCGAGGTCGTCGACCGGGTCGAGGCCGGCGGACACGTGACGGTCACCCGCGACGGTCGCGCCGTCGCCGAGCTGCGGCCCCTGCGGCCGCGAGGCCTGTCCGCGGCGGCCCTGCTCGAGCGGTGGCGACGCCTGCCGACAGTAGAACCGACGAACCTGCGGCGCGACATCGATTCGGTGATCGAACCCGATCTGTGAGCGACCCCGAGGGCCTGCTCGACACGAGCACGCTGCTCCTGCTGCCACGGATCGGAGATCCGTCGGTGCTGCCGGATGTCCCGCTGATCTCTGCCATCTCCCTCGCCGAGCTCTCTGTCGGCCCGCTGGTCACGGACGACGCGGCCGAGCGCGCCCGCCGGCTGGCGCACGTCCAGCAAGCCGAAGCCGACTTCGACCCCCTCCCGTTCGACGCGGCTGCCGCTCGGGCGTTCGGACAGGTCGCATCGTCACGTCGTCGATCGGGCCGCAAGTCGGCGGCCCGGGTGCTCGATGCATTGATCGCGGCGATCGCCATGGCGAATGGCTTGCCGCTCTACACGTGCAACCCGGCTGACTTCGCAGGGATCGACGACCTCGTCGTCCGGCAGGTGCCGGTTCCCGGCGCGCGGCGGTAGCCGTCCGCGAACGACACACTGCCCGGCCGTGCTCGGGCTACCCAGTCACAGCCCGGAAGGTCGATCCGTTTCCACCACGCTCGGAACGTTGAGCAGATGTCCCGCTGCCGCCGTGCGCCTCATGCCGCGGCCCCCGCCATCGAGCGGCAGGATTCCGCGCACCGGCGGCAGATCTCGGCACACCGCCGCATCAGCTCGTCGTCGGGGAACCGCTCGCACGCCTCGGCACACCGGTCGCAGGCATCCGCGCACGTCGCGCACACGGCGCCGCTCAGCTCGGATCCGCGGCTCATGAAG
>JACQEF010000058.1:3402-33670 GCA_016200745.1 Chloroflexota bacterium
CCGCGGCTCATGAAGTTCGCGCTCGTCTCGCAGATCTCGGCGCAGTCGAGCAACGTCGCGATGTGGGCGGCAGCGGCGTGCTCACCTCCTAGTTCAAGGCAATGGCGTGCCGTCTCCAGGCAGGTCCTCGCGCATTCGAGACAGGAATCGACGCACTCGGCCATCGCCGAGCTCATCTGGGTGTGTGCCATGTCGTGACCTCCATCTTGGAGCACGAGCATGGCAAAGGCACGCGAACAGGAACGACTGCCTGCGGCGACGAGCCATGTCGTTGACCTTTCAGCCGGTGGCAGGGGCGACTGCGGTCGCGGCTGGCTGAAGTCAGCGAGGATCAGACTGGACGTCACGGGCACGGTCGTCCGCGAGGCCGCCCAATGGGCGGCTTGCCCGATGATCTTGCCGATCTCGGCATAAATGCCGTATGGTGCAAACATGAGCGACAGTCAGGGTCTCCGCGAACGCAAGAAGACCCAAACCCGGGTGGCCATCCAGCAGGCCGTCCTCTTCCTTGCGCTCGGGCGGGGGCTTGATGCGGTCACCGTCGAGGAGATCGCTGCCGCGGCCAACATCTCGGTGCGAACCTTTCACAACTACTTCGGCTCCAAGGAGGAGGCGCTCGTCGCCGCCTGGGCGTCGGAGCTCCGTGTCTACGTTGAGGCGCTGCGTGACCGGCCGGCCGACGAGCCGGTCCTCGACGCGCTCGAGCACGTCTTCGGCGAGATCGCCTCGCGAATCGGGGACCGGCCGGGCGAGGCGGAGGTTCACGCCGACCTTCTGTGGACCAGCACCGCGATGGCGCGCTTCCGGTCGGCCCTGCTCGAAGAAGCGATCCGCATGGTGACCGACGTCGTCGCAGCCCGAACCGCGACCGACGCGTCAACCGACCTCTATCCCCACCTGGTGACAGCTGCCGCGATCTCGGCGATGGTCACCGCCTACCAGTTCACGCCCCCAGACGGGACGGCCGTCGACCGTCGACGCCTGCTGGAGCAGGCATTCGCGCTCCTGCGGTCGGGCTTGCAGGGGGGGCACCCGCCGCCAATCTGACCCTCGCCACGTTCACCACAGCGGCCATCGCCGGCCGACCAGGCGCAAGGCCGCGGGCATCGTCTTCCTGGTCGCTCCCGCACGACCCTGGAGTACCGCAGCTGGCAGAGCTGCTTTACCGGATCGGGTGGATCGCCGCGAGGCGCCGCCTGGCCGTGCTCGCGATTTGGGTCGCGATCCTCGCGGTCGCCGTCGCCGCGTTCGCCGCTTTCGGCAAGACGCCCTCGAGTGACATCTCGATCCCGGGGACCCCGACCGCGGTCGTGACCGAGCACCTCGCCGCTTCCATGCCCGGGACTGCCGGCGCCAGCGGCACGGTGGTCTTCAGCACGCGGGACGGCGCCCCATTCACGGGCGCGCAGAAGGCTGCGATCACCGCGGCCGTTGCCCGGGGCGCCGAGGTCGATGGCGTGACCCGGGTTGTCGATCCGTTCGCCGTCCAGGCCGAGACCGACGCGCAGACCAAGCAGGTCGCGGTTGGCCTCGCCCAGATCGACGCCGCCAGGGCCCGGCTGGCCGACGGGCAGAAGCAGCTCGACGCCGCCAAGACCACGCTGGCCGACGGGAGCTCGACGCCGGCGCCGCAACGATCGGCGCCAAGCAGGCGGAGATCGATGCGGGCGCCGCAACCATCGAGGCCCAGTCCAGGCAGCTCGAGGCGGGCGCCACCCTGCTGGAGCTCGCCTCGAGGATCCGCATGGTCTCGGAGGACGGCAGCACAGCGATCGCACCCGTGATGTTCTCCGGGACCAGCCTGAGCCTCCCGCAGGAGCTCAAGTCGGCGGTCAAGGCGGCCTTCGGCACCCCCCCGATCGACGGGGTGGCCGTCAACTTCTCGTCCGGGATCGCCCAAGGGCTCCCGAACCTCCTCGGCTTCGGCGAGCTGACGGGCCTGGCGATCGCCGCGATCGTCCTGCTCCTGGTCGTCCGGACCGTGATCGGCGCCAGCCTGCCGATCCTCACCGCCCTGCTAGGCGTCGCGATCGGCGCCCTGGGCGCCCTCTCCCTCGCGGGCGTCGTCGAGATGGTGTCGGTGACCCCGATCCTGGGGGTGATGCTCGGGCTCGCCGTGGGGATCGACTACGCGCTGTTCATCATCAACCGCCACCGGCGCCAGCTCCGGGACGGCTACAGGGTGGCGGAATCGATCGCCCTCGCGAACGGCACCTCGGGGAACGCCGTCCTGTTCGCGGGCTCGACCGTCATCATCGCCCTGCTCGCCCTCAACGTGACCGGGATCGGGTTCCTGGGCCTGATGGGGACCGTAGCCGCCGCCTCCGTCGCGATCGCCGTCCTCATCGCCACCACGCTGACGCCGGCGCTGCTCAGCCTCGTCGGGATGCGGATCCTCCGCCGGAGCGAGAGGGCGCACCTCGCGGACCAGGTGGGACCCGCGCCGGTGACCGCCGCGCGCCCGGTTCCCGCTCCGCGCGCGATCGGCCTCGCGCTCATCGGGATCGCCGCCCTCGTGGTCATCGCGATCCCGTCCCCCTCGCTGCGCCTCGGTCTCCCGCTCGGGTCCGCCGACAACCCCGACACCACGCAGCACCACGCGTACGATCTGATCGGCGAGAAGTTCGGCGATGGGACCAACGGCCCGCTCCTGGTCGTTGCCGACCTCCCGGCGGGGACCACCGTGGCCCAGCTCCTCGACGCCCAGGTCGACATCGCCCGGCGCCTCGCCGCGTTCGACAACGTCGTCGCCGTCGCGCCGATCGCGGCCTCGGCCGACCGCACCGTCACCGCGTTCCAGGTGCTCCCGGCGGAGGGGCCGTCCAGCGTCTCGACCGAGGAGCTCGTCAGGGCACTCCGAGCGGCCTCGCCGCTCGAGGGTGGGATTGCCATCGGCGTCGCCGGCCAGACCACCGGCAAGATCGACATCAGCGAGAAGCTCGCCGATTCCCTCCCGTTCTACATGCTGGTGGTTGTCGGGCTGTCCTTCGTGATCATGGTCATCGTCCTCCGCTCGCTCTTCGTCCCGATCGTGGCGACGGGCGGCTTCGTCCTTTCGTTCTTCGCTGCGCTCGGCGGCGTCGTCGCGATCTACCAATGGGGCTGGTTCGGCGGGCTCTTCGGGGTCGCCACGCCGGCGCCGATCCTCAACTTCCTCCCGACGGTCCTGGTCGGGATCCTGTTCGGCCTGGCGATGGACTACACGCTCTTCCTCACCTCGGGGATGCGCGAGGCGCACGCCCACGGGGCACCCGCGAAGACCGCGGTCGTCCTCGGCCTCCGCGCCGGTCGCGCGGTCGTCGTGGCCGCCGCGATCATCATGGCGGCGGTCTTCGGCGGCTTCGTCCTGTCGGACAGCGCGATCATCCGGCCCATCGGGTTCGCGCTGTCATTCGGCGTCCTCGTCGACGCCTTCCTCGTCCGGCTCCTGATCATGCCGGCCCTGTTGACCCTCGCGGGCGACTTGGCCTGGTGGCTCCCGCGCTGGCTGGACCGGCTGATCCCCAACGTCGACGTGGAGGGCGCCTCGCTCGAGCGGCGCCACCCGCACGTCGCGGCGGACCACCTCGGGTCGGTCTGACCGTACGTTGCGCGGACGCCCTCGCGCCGCCGTTGGCATTCTGCGGACTTGCGGCCCCTGCCAAGTGACCTTCGGCCTCTGGCGCGCCGAGACGCACGTGAGGATGGTGGTGATCCGATGAATCTCAGCGTCCCGGCCACCATCCTCGTCGTCGACGACGAAGCGCCCATCGTGGAGCTCGTCCGCGGATACCTCGAGCGCGAGGGCTTTCGCGTGATTGCCTCCGATGACGGTCTCGCAGCCATCGAACGGGTTCGCTCCGATAGACCCGACGTCGTCGTGCTCGATCTGATGCTGCCTGGCGTCGACGGGTTCGAGGTCTGCCGGCAGATCCGGACGTTCTCCGACGCCTACGTGCTGATGCTGACGGCGCGCTCGGAGGAGCTCGACCGAGTGGTCGGACTGTCCATCGGCGCGGACGACTACCTGGCAAAGCCCTTTTCGCCACGAGAGCTCGTCGCCCGCGTCAGAGCGCTGCTGCGCCGCCCACGTCTCGAGCCAACGCCAGCGCAGAATGCGCTCGTCGTTGACATCCCACGCCGGACGGTGGCCGTGCGCGGTTCCGCGGTCTCGCTCACGGCGACCGAGTTCGACATCCTGGCGCTCCTTGCGAGCGCCCCAGGCGTGGTGCGCAGCCGGAGTCACCTACTCGAGCACGTCTGGGGTCCTGAGTTCGTCGGTGACGACCATCTCATCGACGTGCACGTCGCAAACCTGCGCCGCAAGATCGGGGCGGAGTTCATCGATACCGTGCGGTCAGCCTTGCCGTCTCGTCCGCCATCGGCGGTCCCGTCACTCGGCTGGTCGTCGCGGCGCGACGGATTGCCCGCGGGCACTATGCGGAACGCGTCGCGGCAGCTGGAGGCGATGAGATTGGCGAACTCGCGACATCGTTCAACGCGATGGCCGGCTCGCTCGAGGCTACCGAGGAGCGCCGGCTGCAGCTCGTCGGCGACGTGGCCCACGAGCTTCGGACGCCTCTGTCGACGCTGGATGGCTACCTGGAGGGCCTCGAGGATGGCGTCGTGTCGCCCACCCCCGAGACGTGGCGGCTCCTGCGCGGCGAGACGTCGCGCCTGACCAGGCTCGTCAACGATCTCCAGGAGCTGTGGCGGGCCGAGGCCCGCCAACTGCCCCTGAAGATCGAGCCGGTCGACACCGCCTCGATCGCTCGCAGAGTCATCTCCCAGGTTGCGCCGGCAGCCGCCGCTCGTCAGATCACGCTCGCCGCGAACGTTCCGGAGGAGCCGGTGCTCGTCTATGCCGATCGCGATCGCGTTGCCCAGATCATGACCAACTACCTGACCAACGCCCTGCGGTACGGGCCCGTCGGCTCAACCGTCGCGCTCGACGTGCACCAGGGCTCACCGGTCGTGATCTCAGTCAGGGACCAGGGTCCGGGCCTCACCGCTGACCAGCGACTCCAGGTCTTCGAGCGCTTCTACCGGATCGACCCGTCGCGATCCCGGGCACTCGGTGGCTCGGGCATCGGGCTCGCCATCGTCCGCGCCCTCGCCGAGGCGATGAACGGTCGAGCATGGGCGGAGTCAGGCGGGCGGGGCATGGGTTCGTCCTTCTCGGTGGCCCTGCCGTCGAAGCCGGGCGGACAGGTGTAGCACCGACCCACCGTTCGCCTCGCCTTCGACGACGGTCAGGTTCGCCTCATCGCTCGCGATGACGGCAAGAATCTGACGTCGGTGGCCGCGTCGAGGTACGCACGCGAGCCAATCTGGCCATGTCCGACAGGTTATGCAGAGCCTCCTGGGCAACCCGCAAGAGCGTGGGCTCGACATCGGTTGCCAGCCGCTTCTCCTCGCCCGCCAGGACGAATCGATTGGCAGGGCCGCCCGTGCGGACTGACTCGAAGTCACGACGATCGCGCCAGCCGGCGCAGTCGCCGTGCTTGATCCAATCTTGATCCACGCTTGTGCCGCCCTCCATGGATTCCGGACACACGACGGGTAGTGTCGAGATCAGCCGGTACACCCCGGCGAACCCGAGCTGGAGGCCCCGATGGCGGGCTGGGGATTTGGAATGGACGCCGGTGCCTGGATCTGGATGTTGGTCTGGGTTCTCGCGCTCATCGCCATGGTGTGGCTGATCGTGCGCTCGGACCATCGACCGCCAGCCGACGATCCCGAAGCGATCCTTCGCGCTCGTTTCGCGCGCGGCGAGATCAATGTCGAGGAGTTTGAGCGAGCGAAGCTCGTCCTTCACCAGGAAACAAGGAGCAACCGATGATCACCAGACGAATGGCGGCGGCACTGGTCGCCGGATCGATGGCGGTTGGCCTGGTGGCCGGGACCGCCGGCACCATCATCGCCAAGGACGCCACCCCGACGCAGGCCGCAGCGGCCGCCTGTCTCGAGCACATGGACGACATGGAGTCCATGATGGCCGGCCAGAGCGGGATGATGTCCGGGGCAGGCGGCATGATGGGCGGCGCCGGCTCGATGTCCGGCCCCGGCGGCACGATGGGAGGCCAGAACGGGTCGGGCGCCATGCCTGACTGGATGCAGCAGCATCACGCGGCTTCGACTCCGGCGCCCGTCCGATGAGCGAAGAAGAACTTCTGCCCCGCTCCGAGCGGCGATCGGCCCTGATCGAGGAACGCCACGCTGAGCGCAAGCGCACCCAGTCCGTCACCTACCAGGCTGCGCAAGCGCGGAACATGAAGATCCGCAAGGCCACGTTTGGCGTGATCGTCGTCGCCGTTCTCGGCGTCGGCCTGTATCTCGCCGGCGGCGTCTTCCTCGGCCAGCGGGGAACGGCGTCGACCGCCGATGCCATCCCGGTGCGCCTGTCGATGGCCGGGTTCGACCCCAAGGTCATCACGGTCAAGGCCGGCGCCGAAGTCAACCTGGACTTCTGGAACCAGGACAACGCCATGCACCTCGACGGCGGCGGCGTCCACACGTTCATCATGCCCGAGTACCAGAACATCTACGTGGAGATCCCGGCCGAGGCCCGCAAGGCCTTCGCCTTTACCGCCCCGGCCGCCCCAGGCGACTACGACTTCTACTGCGACACCTGCTGCGGTGGCAAGGCATCGCCGACCATGCACGGTACCCTCCGCGTCGAGCCGGCATCGGCATGACCTCCGCGGCACCCGAACCTTCGCGCACCCCCATTGCCCTGAGCATGGGCACCGGGACCCCCCGCCCGGCGCTCGTGCTCGGCGGCACACTGAGCCTGGTGGCCATCGCCTCGATCGCCGTGGTCCTCCTGATCCCGTTCGAGACCGCGACATTCGGAGGGCTGACGGCGCCCCTGGTGGTGGCCTCGGGCTTCGCTGACGGCTTCAATCCGTGCGCCTTCGCGCTCCTCGTCCTGTTCGCGACGTACACGCTCACCTTGGTCAACGCGGTCACCGCCGACGGGACGCCGACGAACGCCGCTCGCCGCACGCTCCTGGGTGCGGGATCGCTCTACGTCGGGGCCGTCTGGATCACCTACTTCCTGATCGGCCTTGGGCTGTTCGGGTTCCTCGGCTGGCTCGGTCAGGACCACCTCGTGGCCCGCGGAGCGTCCGTCATCGCGCTCGTGATGGCGCTGTGGATGCTCAAGGACGTGTTCCTGCCGGGCTATGGCCCATCGATGATGGCGCCGGCCGGCACCCACGGCTGGATGAACCGGGCGATGCAGCGCGGTGGTCTCACCGGCATGCTGATCGCGGGGGTCCTGGTCGGGATCTGCACGGTCCCGTGCTCAGGCGCGATCTACCTGGACATCATCAGCGTGCTGCATGCGTCGGGCGGCGGGCCGGTCGGGCTCGCGCTCCTTGCGCTCTACAACATCGCGTTCATCGTTCCGCTCCTCGTGTTCCTGCTGTTCGTCTCCGACAAGCGCGTGCTGGGCAAGCTGGGTCGTTGGAACCGGCAGAACGGCAACGCGGTCAAGATCGTTCTCGCCGTGGCCGTGATCGCGATGAGCTTCGGTCTGCTGCTCTCGATGTAGCCGCGTGTTCCGCATCTCCATCAACGAACGACCCCCGGGGGCACCGCGCCGGTCATGGACGCCGGGACCGACCGAGCCGGGTCGCGTGTATACTCCCTCGGAGTATCGCAGCGGACGGAGTCCTGATGCCATCCACGCCTGAACCAATCACGATCGTGTCGTTCCCTGTTGAGGGGATGACCTGCGCCTCGTGCGTGAACCGCATCACGCGCTACCTCCGGAAGACCGATGGCGTCGAAGGTGCGAACGTCAACCTGGCCACCGAGTCGGCGACGGTGCGCTTCGATCCGGCCGTGACGGACGTGGCGAAGCTCGCCCAGGCGGTCGAAGCCGCCGGGTACGTCGCGCGGATCGATCGGGTGGAGGCGGACGAGGCGAAGTCGGAGGAGCCGAGCTTCGCCGACCGTCATCTCGCCGACGTCCGCCGTCGGCTGATCGTGGCCACGTTGCTGACGCTCCCGATCCTCGCGGGCCTTGCGCGGATGACGGTCGCCCCGGGCCTTCCCGCCCTGTTCACCAACCCGTGGTTCCAGCTGGCGCTGGCCACGCCGGTCCAGTTCTACGCAGGCTGGCCCTTCTACCGCGGCGCCTTCAATGCGCTGCGCCACGCGGCGGCAGACATGAACACCCTGGTGGCCGTCGGGACGAGCGCGGCCTACGGCTACAGCGTCGCGGCAATCGCCGTTCCCGGATTCTTCCAGGCAGCGGGTATTGGTACCGACGGAAAGCTGCCGCTCTACTTCGACACCGCCTCGGCCATCATCACGCTCATCTTGCTGGGCCGATTCCTCGAGGCTCGTGCGCGGAGCCACACGTCCGACGCGATCCGCAAGCTGATCGGCCTGGCACCACGTACGGCCCGGGTCATCCGGGACGGGTCCGAGACGGACATCCCGATCGAGGACGTGATCCGGGGCGACCTGGTCCTGGTCCGGTCAAGCGAGAAGATCCCCGTCGATGGGCTCGTCCGCGACGGTCGCTCGTCCGTCGACGAGAGCATGATCACCGGCGAGAGCATGCCGGTTGGCAAGCATCCCGGCGACGAGGTCATCGGCGGCACGCTGAACGGCTCGGGATCCTTCACCTACGAGGCGACCAGGGTGGGGGCAGACACCGTCCTGGCCCAGATCGTCCGGCTCGTCCAGGAGGCACAGGGATCCCGGGCGCCGATCCAGCGTCTCGCCGATGCCGTGACCGGTGTGTTCGTTCCGGTCGTGCTCGGCGTTGCGGCGTTCACCTTCGTCGTCTGGTTCGCCGTCGGGCCGGCGCCGGCCTTCAATCTGGCGCTCGTCAACACGATCGCCGTACTGATCATTGCCTGCCCGTGTGCCCTTGGGCTCGCCACCCCGACGTCGATCATGGTCGGGACGGGCAAGGGCGCCGAGAACGGCATCCTGTTCCGCAATGCCGAGGCGCTCGAGCGCCTGCACAAGGTTCGCGTCGTCGTCCTCGACAAGACCGGCACGCTGACCGAGGGCAAGCCGCGGGTCACGGACATCGTCCGAACGGCCGACGCGCCAACCGAGGATGCGCTTCTGGCCCTCGTGGCGGCCGCCGAACGCGGATCCGAGCATCCGCTCGGGGAGGCGATCGTTCGCCACGCCCGCGATGAGCGTCGGCTCGAGCTGCCCGATACGACCGGCTTCGAGGCGGTCGCCGGGCAGGGTGTCCGCGCGATCATCGGCGGGCGACAGGTCGCCGTTGGCCGGCCCGCGTTCCTGGGCATCGACATCACCTCGCTGTCCGACGCGGGCGAACGGCTTGCCGCGGAAGGCAAGACCCCGGTCTACGTCGCTGTCGACGGAATGCCCGTCGGCGTGATCGGCATCGCCGACACGCTCAAGGCCGGTTCGGCCGCCGCGGTCAGCGAGCTCCACCGGCTCGGTCTCTCCGTGGTCATGCTGACCGGTGACAACCTGACAACCGCGCAGGCGATCGCGGCCGAGGCGGGTGTCGATCAGGTCCTCGCCGACGTCCGTCCCGACGCGAAGGCCGCTCAGGTCCGCGAGCTCCAGGCCGGCGGGGTTGCCGTCGCCATGGTTGGCGACGGCGTGAACGACGCACCTGCGCTGGCGTCCGCCGACGTCGGCGTGGCCATCGGAACCGGTACGGACATCGCGATCGAGTCGGCGGCTGTGACCCTGATGAGCGGCGACCTGCGTGGACTGGTCACCGCGATCGCCCTGTCCCGCTCGACGATGCGGAACATCAGGGAGAACCTGTTCTGGGCGTTCGCCTACAACGTCGTCCTGATCCCGGTTGCGATGGGCGTCCTGTACCCGTTCACCGGCCTGTTGCTCGATCCGATCCTGGCGGCGGCAGCCATGGCACTCAGCTCGGTCACCGTGGTCTCCAACGCGCTACGCCTGCGCCGGTTCCGGGCGCCCACGTTCGCAGCGCCTGCCCAGCGGCCGGCCGCGCTCGCGACTCGCTCGGTCTGAGTCACGTCTTACTCGATCGTGGACGTCACCCTGCCGCTCCGCCAGCCCTGACCCTCGGTGCAACGGCTCAAGCCGGATGCTGATGCTCCGGTGGGGCCCAGCGCTTCGGCTCGTCGCGGAACGTCTCGGCGCAGACGAGCTCACAGAAGTAGTACTTGGTGCCCTCGTACTCGACAGCGATCGCCGTCTCCGGGTCGACCTCCATGTCGCAGACCGGATCGATGGTTCGTGTCAGCGTCGCCACGACGGGACTCCCTCTGCTGGCCTTCGGTGATCCTCCGACCACCGTTCAGCAACGTCGACCGTGGTCTGCGGTGCTGATACCCACGTGAGGACCAGCTGGGTGGAGGCTGAGAGTCATCCGGTCGCGGCGGCTGCCGCACGAAGCCGCGCACCGGCGACAGCTTCAGATTCCTCAATGGAGCCGAGTGGATCGAGCTGACGCTGGTCGGGATCGGTGACGTCCCGGAGCGAACGCTCCCCTGAAACATCGGTTCGTGACAGCTCTTGCCCGTCCGAGACCGTCTGACCGCGGATGCGCGGTGAACGCATGTCTCAGACCGGCCTCATCTTCGCCTCAGCCGAGGATCGCAGCCTGCCTGACATGGGCATGCTGGCTGAGCACGCGGCCGACGCGGCGGACATCGAGGCCTGAGTCATGCTCCTGGCTCGCCGCAATCTCTTTCGGGACCGGACACGGTTCCTGCTCAGCGTCCTCGGGGTTGCCGTCTCGATCGGTCTGATCCTGCTCCTGGCGGGGTATCGGAGCGGCATCTACCGCCAGGCCTCGGCCTACCTCGACCACGCGCAGGGTTCGGTGGTCGTCGCCGAGCGAGGCGTCCGCGACTTCCTGGGGACGAGTTCGGTCCTCCCGGCAGGCTCCGAGGGCGCCGCGCGCCAGACGCCCGGTGTGGCACAGGTGACCCCGGTCGTGTCCCAGTTCGTGATCTTCGAGATGCACGGCCGCAAGGACGGCTTCTTCCTCGTAGGCTACGACCCGGCAAAGGGTGGGGGACCGTGGGATCTCGCCGAAGGGCGCGAGCCGGCGGTCGATGACGAGATCGTCGTGGACCGGACGGCCGCCCGCCAGCACGGCCTCGCCATCGGCGATCAGATCCGGCTGCTCGATCGCGACGTCACGGTGGTCGGCCTCTCGGGCGGGACAACGTTCTGGGCCGGCTCGATGGCCTTCGCCCGGATCTCGACCCTCCAGTCACTGCTCCGCGCACCAGACCTGGAGAGCTTCCTCCTCGTCAGTCCGGCGGGCGGAACGAGCGCAGCGGCGATCGCGGATCGGCTGTCGATCCCGGGCACCGAGGTGCTCCTCAAGGGCGACGTGATCGCCAACGACCGCAAGCTGATGGCGCGTGTCTACGATGCCCCGATCGGCCTGATGGTCGCGATCGCCTTCGTGGTCGGCGTTCTCGTCGTCGGGCTCGTGATCTACACGGCGACCATCGAGCGCCGGCGGGAGTACGGCGCGCTCAAGGCGATCGGCGCCCGAAACAGGATCCTCTACCGCGTGGTGGCGCTCCAGGCCCTCATCGCCGCCGTGGCAGGATCGGTGCTCGGCGTCGGACTCGCCTACGGGGCCGCGACGGGACTCATGGCCTGGCGGCCCCAGTTCCAGGTCGAGATCGAGCCGGTTGCCATCGTCTTCGTCCTGGCGGCCAGCCTCCTGATGGCCGTCCTTGCGGCGCTCATTCCGGCACGTGCCGTCGCGCGTCTCGAGCCCGCCGAGGTGTTCCGGGGATGAGCGCTGAAGGACTGCTGGCTCGGCGCAGCCTCACCCGGAACCGGGTTCGGTTCGCCGTATCCGTCGGCGGGGTGGCGCTTGCGCTGTCGCTGACACTCGCCCTCGATGCGATCTACGCGGGCGTGGCGAACCAGCTGACGACGTACGTCGACCGGGCCGGAGCCGACGTGTGGGTGGGGCAGGCGGGGGTCCGCAATCTCCACATGGTTGCCTCGTGGCTCCCGGCGTCCGTGGTCGAGGGAGTCAGAGCCGTCCCGGGCGTCGCCGACGCCACGCCGATCCTCTACTCGACGGACACGATCTCGGCAGGCAACGAACGCGCCGTGGCCTACGTCGTCGGCTTGCCGGCCGACGCGACGATGGGCGGTCCGTGGGACGTCGTCGAGGGGTCGGCCCGCGTTGGTCGCGGTGAGATCATCGTGGACCAGGGCTTTGCCCGGACGGCCGGCGTGTCGATCGGCGATACGGTGACCGCCCTTGGCCGGCAGGCACGGATCGTCGGGCTGTCCCAGGGAACCGCGAGCCTCGTCAACTCGGTGGCCTTCGTGTCCTTCGACGACTTCCAGGCGATGCGCGGCGGAGCGCCCGTCGTGAGCTTCGTCCTCGTGAAGGTCGCCCCTGCGGCGTCGTCGCAGGCCGTGGCCGCCGCGATCGGAAGCGAGGTCCCGGGCGTGACGGCGCAGACGCGGTCGGATTTCTCCACGCAGGAGCGGCGGCTCGTCATGGACATGAGCGCCGACGTCATCTCGATCATTAACGCCGTCGGCTTCGTCGTCGGACTGGCCGTTGTCGCGTTGACGGTCTACGTCGCGACGCTTGCCCGACGGCGCGAGTACGGCGTGCTCAAGGCGCTCGGCGCCCGCAACGGCGTGCTCTATCGGGTCGTGCTCGCGCAGTCGTTCCTGAGTGTCGCTGCCGGGTTCCTGGTTGGCCTGGCGTTCACGGGCCTGCTCGCGTTCGTCGTGGCGCGAGCGGGTCTCAACCTGGAGCTATCGATCAGCGCCGCATCGCTCATCAAGGTCGGGCTGTTCTCGGCCGTCATCGCCGGGCTCGCCTCGATCCTGCCCATCCGGCAGGTCTCGAGCGTGGATCCGGCTGTCGTCTTCCGGAGAGGAGCCGCCGCATGAGTACCCTGACCCTCGACGTCCGCGAGGTGAGCAAGCGCTTCGGCGACGGCGAGACCGCAGTCAAGGCGGTCGACAGCGTCAGCCTAGCGGTCGAGCCTGGCGAAGTCGTGCTGATCATGGGCCCGTCGGGGTCCGGCAAGACCACCCTCCTCTCGATGATGGGGGCGCTCCTGCGGCCGACCGGAGGAACGATCCACCTCGACGGCACCGAGATCAGCGCACTCACCGAGGGGCGCCTGCCCGACATCCGGCTGCGCCAGTTCGGGTTCATCTTCCAGGACTTCAACCTGCTCTCGGCGCTCTCGGTCCTCGAGAACGTCGCGATCGTGGCGGAGCTGGCGGGAGCCGGTAGCCGCGTCGCTCGCGACAAGGCGGCGGCGCTGCTGACCGAGCTCGGTCTCGGCGAGCGGCTCGACTTCCTGCCCGAGAAGCTCTCGGGCGGTGAGAAGCAGCGAGTGGCGATTGCCCGGGCGCTGATCAACGACCCGGCGCTCATCCTGGCCGACGAGCCGACCGCAAACCTCGATTCGAAGATCGGTCACGAGATCATGCGGCTGCTGCGCGGCATCGCCAAGGAGCGGGGCCGCAGCGTGGTCATCGTCAGCCACGATCAGCGGATCCGGGACATCGCCGACCGGGTCCTGTGGCTCGAGGACGGTGCCTTCCGGGACGTCGTCACGATGGCGACCGATCCCGTCTGCGAGATGGCCGTGGAGCGTGAGCGTGCCGTCCGCGCGGAGCGCGATGGCGAGACGTACTTCTTCTGCTCGCGCGGTTGCCGTGACGAGTTCCTTGGCGGCACCCTCCCCGATGACTCGCGGCACCCACGATCCGAGATTGCCGTGCGTTGACAGATTCGGCGCTGGCTACTGGAGGCGGTTCCCCTTCAGACGTGCGTGTCCTGGCCACCGTCACCTTCAACTGCGTCGCACGCCTGGGGTTCTCCACCCAGCTTGACGAGCGATCAGCTCTTACGCGCCTTGGGCGGTCGCGAGACCATTGGCACGACCGAGAGCCGCGCACGGGGAGAGAAGCCACGAAGCGAGGTCATTTCATGCATCTCGGTGAGCCGGGTCGGCAGGCAGACACGACGTGGGCCGTTCAGTCCTGCGGCTTCACGTTCTCAGGCCGTAGCTGGCCAGTCACTCACGGTCGACAGCCGTGAATCGCCCGCAAACCAGGCAATCTCGGCCCCTGGTCGAGTTGCTCTGGTTCCAGGACTGCCCGAACCATCCAGCCGCCAGAGCGCTGATCGACGAACTCCTTGGCGATCTCGCACCGGGCACAACTGTCCACGACATCGACGCCACCGATCCCGCGGTGGCGCAGCTGCACCGGTTCCCCGGCTCCCCGACCATCAGGATCGATGGTCGAGACGTGGACCCGACGTACCAGGATCCGGGTGACTACACGCCCCACTGCCGGCTGTACCGGACGGCCGAGGGTCTCCGGGGCCTTCCGGAGCGAGCCTGGGTCGAGGCGGCGCTTCGCGCGAGCACCGGCTCGCGAGGTACGCGGGACCCTCAGTAGAGGTCGAGCGGATCGACGAGGCGGCCGCCCATCCTGACCCGGAGGTCGAGGTGCGGACCAATCGCCTAACCCGTCGACCCGACGAGGGCGATCGTGTCGCCCTGGGCGACCTTGTCGCCGCGCGACAGTGACCTTGCCGATTGTGGCCTTGCGAGGGCGTCAACCGGAACGTACACTTGAGCCATGGCTCAACTGTTCGCCTCGGAAATCGACGCCGACACCTGCTCGGTCGAGTGCCTTCACCCGGACGCAATCCAGCCACTGCTCGGTCGATCGTTGGGCAGCGACGGGGCGCGTGCCGTGGGCGATCTCTTCGCGACCCTGTCCGACCCATCGCGCGCCCGGATCGTCCACCTGCTCGCGATCAAGGAGGCCGATCTGTGCGTGTGTGACATCGCGCTGGTCCTGGGCATGAGCGTGTCGGCGTTGTCGCACCAGCTCCGCTTCCTGCGTGAGCGCGGAGCCGTCGAGCGCCGCAAGGCGGGTCGGATCGCCTACTACCGGCTGATCGACGACCACCTGCGAGAGCTCGTCCTGGGCGCGGCAATGCACGTCGCGGAAGCCGCCTGATGCCCCACGTCCACGGCTCCGCCGCGGCCGCCAACCGCGGCCGGCTCGTCGCGGTCCTGATCCTCAGCCTGACGATTCTCGTGGTCGAGGTCGTCGGCGCGATCGCCGCCAACAGCCTCGCCCTGCTCGCCGACGCCGGGCACATGTTCACCGATGTGGCCGGCGTCGGCCTCGCCCTGCTCGCGATCTGGTTCGCGGGGCGACCCGCCACGAATGGACGCACCTTCGGCTACCTCCGCCTCGAGGTCCTGGCCGCCGCCGCCAACGCGACGCTGTTGTTCCTCGTCGCCGCCTACGTCCTGTTCGAGGCGTGGCAGCGGTTGTCGGCGCCTCCCGACGTTGCTTCAGGGCTGATGCTGGTGGTCGCGCTCGTCGGTCTCGGGGCGAACGCGATCTCGCTGTACCTCCTGCGCAACGCACAGCGGCACAGCCTGAACATGCGCGGCGCGTACCTCGAGGTCATGGGTGACCTGGCCGGATCGGCGGCGGTCATCGTCGCCGCGCTCGTGATCGCGCTCACCGGCTGGACGGCAGCGGACATCGTGGCCTCCGCGGTCATCGGCCTGCTCATCCTGCCGCGCACGTTGTCGTTGCTGCGAGATGCAACCGACGTGCTCCTCGAGGCAAGCCCGAAGGGCGTCGACATGGACCACGTCCGCCAGCACATCCTCGATGCCCCGGGGGTGATCGACTGTCACGACCTCCATGCCTGGACGATCACCTCGGGCATGAATGTCGTGTCGGCCCACGTCGTGCTGGCCGAGGGCGCCGAGCCTGCCGCAGCCCTCCAGTCGCTGTCCGACTGCCTCGCCGACGACTTCGACATCGAACACTCGACCTTCCAGCTCGAGACCGTCGATCGCCGACGGATCGAGGAACGGAGCCACGCATGAACGGCGAGCCCGAGGATCGCGGCGACGAGGATCCGCAACGGGCGCACTCAGGTCCGTGGTGGACCTATCCGCCGATCCTGGGCGCCATCGTCTCGGGCGTCCTGCTGGCGTCCGGCTGGCTCGGATCGATCACCGGCGTCCTGCCCGACCCGCTGCCGATCGCCTTCTACCTTGCCTCGATCCCGTTGGGCGGCTACTGGTGGGCCCGCGAGGGCCTCGAAGAGCTGATCTCGGAGCGCGAGGTCGGCATCGAGGTCCTGATGGCGGTCGCCACCATCGGGGCGGCGGCACTCGGCTTCTGGGAGGAGGCGGCGTTCCTCGTCTTCCTGTATGGCTCGGCCGAGGCCGTCGAGTCGCTGACGTTCGCCCGGACCCGTTCGGCCATTCGCGCCCTGCTCGACCTCGCCCCGAAGGAGGCGCACGTCCTGCGCGACGGGGCCGAGCTGACGATCCCGGCGACCGACCTTGCGCCCGGCGACGTGTTCCTCGTCCGGCCGGGCGAGAGCCTGGCGACCGACGGCGTCATCCGCGCGGGCGCGTCGAGCCTCGACGAGTCGCCGGTCACGGGCGAGAGCGTACCGGTCGACAAGGGCCCCGGCGATCAGGTCTTCGCCGGGACGATCAATCGCCAGGGTGCCCTCACGATCGAGGCGACCAAGGCGTTCGCCGACAACACCCTGTCCGCGATCATCCACCTCGTCGAGGAGGCACAGGGTCAGAAGGGCCGCGCCCAGCGCTTCATCGACCGCTTCAGCCGCATCTACAGCCCGCTCGTCCTCGTCGGCGCGGCCGGGCTGGCGATGGTCCTCATCGCCCTCGGCGACGACCCGACCGATGCCATCACCCGGGCGATTACGGTCGTGGTCGCCGGAGCGCCATGTGCGCTGGTCATGTCGACCCCCGTCGCGATGGCCGCCGGCATCGGCTCGGCCGGCCGGCGCGGCGTCCTCATCAAGGGCGGCATCCACCTCGACAACCTGGGCACGGTCCGGGTCGTCGCGCTCGACAAGACCGGCACGCTCACCCACGGCCGGCCGGTCGTGACCGACATCGTCCCGCTCGACGGCAGCGACGAGGCGGACCTGCTGGCGGCCGCCGCGGGCGTGGAGCGGCTGTCGGAGCACCCGCTCGCGCGGGCGATCGTGGCCGCCGCGACCGAGCGCGGCGTCGTCCCGTCCGAGGCAACCGACTTTGCCGCCCTCACCGGCGCCGGCGCCGCGGCGCGCCTCGACGGCCGCCTGGTCCACGTCGGCAGCCCCGACCTGTTCGCGGAGCTCGGGGCGGCACCGTCGGCCGCGTCCGCGGCGCTCCTCGAGGAGATGCGCGAGGCGGGCAAGACCGTCGTCCTCGTCGGCGAGGGTCGCGCCGACGCGACGGCCGGCGTGCGCGTCATGGGCCTGCTCGCGATCCGCGACCAGGTCCGGCCCAACGCCGCGGCGGCGGTCGCCGAGCTGCACCGCCTCGGGGTCGGGCGGGTCGTGATGCTGAGCGGCGACCATCCGCGGACGGCCCGCGCGATCGCCCGGGAGCTCGGGATCGACGACGTCAGGGCGGGGCTCAAGCCCGAGGACAAGGTGGCCGCCATCCGCGAGCTCGAGCGCGAGCACGGGGCGGTGGCGATGATCGGGGACGGGGTGAACGACGCCCCGGCCCTGGCCGCGGCGACGGTCGGGGTGGCCATGGGCACCGCCGGCTCCGACGCCGCGATCGAGGCCGCCGACGTTGCCCTCATGGCCGACGACCTCGAGAAGGCCGGCTACGCTCTCCGCATCGGCCGCAAGGCGCGCCGCGTGTCCCGCCAGAACCTCGCGTTCTCGCTGGTCATCCTTCCGATCCTCATCCTGGGCGCTGCCGGCGGCCTGTTCACGGTCGTCCTCGTCGTCACCGTCCACGAGGGGGCCGAGTTGCTGGCGGTGGCCAACGGCCTGCGGGCCGCACGGGCCTGAGAAGGGGAACCATGACCTACGTGATCGCCGAGCCGTGCGTCAACGTCGTCGACCAGTTGTGCGTGGCGGTCTGCCCGATCGACGGCATCCAATTCGGCGAGAGCGTCGACCGGTTGCTCTACATCGACCCCGGCGCTCGTCCTCGCTGTCGTTGATGCGGCGGGCGCCACGCCCGAGCGACGCATCCGAGAGGCCGCGCGCGTTGCGCGCTTGGCGGGGGTCCCGATCCTCTTCGCCGCGGTGATCGCGGGCAGCGTGATCGGCCACCCCATGCTCATGCCGCTCGAATTTCCTGGGTGCATTCATGCGCTGGAGTGGGATCCTGGCGACCGTCGGACAGGACAGCGCAGCTCGATTCCTCGCGGGCCCTGCCGGGGTGTCGATCTCGTTGCTCGCCTGCGAACCGACCATGACGTGGCCACGATCGAGTCGGGCGGTGGTGTGATCGGCGCGCTTGGTCCCGGACAGCCCGCCGCTCCTGGTGCGATACGGGCAGGGGCGCATTGCGCGGATGTGATGGTGCCGCTCGCTTCTCTGCGGCTGATTGGCCGAATGTCGCCCTCGGCGACCGAGGCGCCGGCAGTTCGCGCGGTCCGGGATGCGCGTAGCCCGGCGGGCCTGGAGGCAAGCGATCCTTCTCAGCGGTCTATCAGCCTCGACTCACGGCCGCTTCAGGCCGCGCATGCACGCTGAAGGTCAAGGCGCGAGGGGACCTGGTGTGAAGACCTTCGGTTTCTTGCTCGGCTTCGCGACCGTTGTCGTCGGCTTCGTCCTGGTCGCGGCCGTCATTGGCCTGGTCCGGCGATGACCAGGCGGCGGTCGGCTCAACCATGATCACCCTCGCGGACTTTCACTTCGAGCCAAACCGGAACGACGGACGATCGCGCTCACGTTCGATCGACCCGGAACGCACGCGTTCATCTGCACGCTGCCTGGGCACGTGGCGGCGGGCATGACGCGTGCGGCATTCGTGACTCCATGACCCAGTTCGCCCCCGGCGATCGCCGTGCCGCGGTTCGGCACGCTCAGCGAGCGAGCGGTCAGGTCGCCGCGCTTGCCTCGATGATCGCCGGTGACCTGGCATTCGAGCAGGTCGTGCAGCAGGTCCTCGCCGCCCGGGGATCACTCGATTCGCTGCTCATTCGGCTCATCGAGCTCGAGATGCGGGGATGTGTGACGAGCCGGGAGGAGCGGGTCCAGGTCGACGGGTTGCTTCGTACGGCTCTCGGCAGGGGCGCATACGGCCGGAGGCGCCCCGGCACTCGCCAACCATCGGCAGTCGCGCAGTCGCCCGCCCGTGCCGATCCCCGGGAATCGGCGCCGCAGTAGCCATGCTCGAACACCCGGTCCGAGCGCGACTGGTCTCGAGGGACCAGCAGGTCGTCGACGTCTCCGTCGACCGCGGCTATCGGCCGGATTCGATCCGCGCACTCGCCGGCGTGCCGCTGCGGATCGTCTTCCGCCGGCAGGACGACGACGCGTGCTCAGAACGAGTCGTCTTCTCCGAGCCGAGGCTGACCAGACGTCTCTCGGCGAGGGGCACCACGACGATCGACCTTCCCGCTCTGCCGCCGGGCGAGATCCGGTTCACCTGCGGCATGGGCCGCTACCGTGGCCGAATCGAGCTCGTCGCCGCCTACGGGACGAACCTCGGGGCGCGTCTGCGTGCTCGAGCTGGCCGGATCGATGGCCCGCTCGAGAAGGCGGCCACCTTGTGGATCTGCTCGCTCCCGCCGATCGCTCTCCTGGCGGTGGTGGCCCTCGACTGGGGAACCGCGGTCGCAGCCGCCGGACTTGCCCTCGTCGTATGGGTAGCCGCGTGTCTGCTGGCGGCACGTCGCTCGACCCGCCCGACGTAGGAGACCCGGATGCCGTTCGTCATCGACCCGGTCGCGTTCACGATCCTTGGCGTACCCGTGCGCTGGCACGGGTTGATCCTCGTCGCCGCGGCCCGGGTCGCGATCTGGCTTGCGCAGCGACGAAGGTCACGGCACCGCCACCACGACCGACGCCGGGGATCTCAGCCACGGCTCATACGGTTCTCAGTCCAATCAGTCAGTGTCGGGTAGGCTCGAAGCGCGAGCCGAACGAGCTCCAATGGCCAACGAGACAAGTGACTTTCCGTGGGACCCGCTTCGTCGATTGACGGTGGTCGGCTCGGCGCAGCACGGACCGGCGGTCTGTCGTGTGCGGAGACCCCGTTGCGGCCGGCCAGGGCGTCACGGCCCGGCACGAGGCACGGACGTTCCGTTTCCGCTGCCAGGGTTGCCTCGGTCGGTTCGCCGAAGGTCCGAACCTGTTTCTCGGTGGCAAGACGAATAGGTGGTGCTTGGACGGGCCCAGGACGTGCACTCCTGATCCGTTCAAGCGGACAAACGGAGACTGAACGATGGCTGTCACCCCTGAACTCGTCCCCCTCGATTCGCGCTACGAGCTCGCGGCTCGCTGCCTCGTCTGCGGCAGCGAGATTGCCGCGGGCGAAGGCGTCAGCGCCCGCTACCGGGGCCAGGCGCTCCGCTTCCAGTGCGCCAGTTGTCTTGCCCGGTTCGAGCTCGATCCCGACCGGTACCTGGGCGGTCACGAGTCCGGCTGCTGCTAGCTGGAGCATGGCGATTCGCCCTCGAGTGAGTGGCGATGCGACTGACGGCACCGGCGGGCTGGGCATCGTGAATCTCTCTGTTTCCCAACCCGGTAAGACGACCCGCCTGAAGGAGGTCCCACATGAACCAGGAGCACGAGGCCGCGACGGACCCGGTGTGCGGCATGGCGGTCGACATCGTGCAAGCCGCAGCGGCCGGGCTGACCGCCGAGGCAGCCGGGACGAGGTATTACTTCTGTGGCCGGGGGTGCAAGCTCGAGTTCGGGGATGAGCCCGAGAAGTACCTGGATCCGAGGTACACCCCATCAATGTGAGCCGGCGGGCACGAATGAGGTGAACCCGATGATGGGATGGTGGCACGGCCCGGACGGGGGCGCACTCGGCTGGGTGGGCACGGTTATCTTCATTGGCCTGCTGGTTGCGCTCATCGTGGTCGTCGTCTGGAGCGTCGTGCGTGTCACGGGCCAGTCCCAAGGCCCGAGGTCCGACACCTCGCTCGACATCCTGCGAGAGCGCTTCGCGCGCGGCGAAATCAGCCAGGCAGAGTTCGAAGAGGCGAAGCGGGTCCTGGGGCTGAACTAGCCTGTCACGCGCGATCGATGGCCAGGAAGCGCGATTCCGGGACTGTCAGCATCGACGGAACCGCAACGGGCGCTGTCAGCAGCCGGCCGCCCACGTCGGGCATCCCCTTGCCGGATGACCGCAAGGACTGATCGATCGACGGCTGGTGATCGAAGCCGACACCGCACTGGAGAAGCCGGGTCAGGCGTCCGGATGGACCAGAGCTTGTGCCGATCGGTTCCCTGCGTTGATGACCGATGGCACAGGCGATGCCTCAGCCCTCCGTGAGATGTTCATCCAGCGCTGATCAATCGGAACGCGCCGTGCTGAGGGAACCGTCGAATGCCGCGCCGTGAGTCCGCCTCCAACCTGAGGCCGCCCTTCGACAGGAATGCGCCAACCGAGTGCTGGGTCGTACCTGCGGCGACCACGCGATGACGCGCCTGCTCGCCCGCCTCGAGGACTTCCGGTTCCTGCCGATCTTCGTGGTGGTCAGCATGGCCATCGGGATCACGGTCGGCAACGTCCTCCAGATCAGCGACTTCGCACTGACACCGCCGATCGAGGCGATCAAGTCGATCGCCGGTGGCACGTTCGAGCTGACCGTTTCGAACGCGATCAGCCTCGGCGTCCCGATCGGCCTGTTCGCGATGATGTACCCGGCGATGACCAACGTCCGCCTGGGTGAGGTCGGCGATGCGTTCCGCTCGCCCCGCCAGCTCGCCGTCGTGCTCGTCTTCAACTACCTGGTCGCGCCGTTCATCATGTTCAGCCTGGCCAACCTGTTCGTGTCCGACCCCGCGCTACGGACGGGGCTCATCCTGTACGGCCTGGCGCCGTGTATCGCGATGGTCATCATCTTCACGTTCCTGGCCAAGGGGAACACCCCGATGGCCCTCGTCTTCGTGGCCCTCAACTCGGTCGCGCAGATGCTCCTCATCCCCGTCTACGCCAGGCTCCTGATCGGCAACGTCGACTTCGACGTGTGGGTCGTGGCCGAAAGCGTGGTCCTGTACCTGGGCTTGCCGCTCATCCTCGGCGTCGCCACGCGGATGCTCGTGGTGCGGCGGCATGGCGAGGCCGGGATGGACGCCCTCAAGCCAGGCCTCAATGCCCTCTCAATTCTGGGCCTGCTGTTCACGCTCATCGTGATGTTTGCGCTCAAGGGCGACCTGATCCTGCAGCGCCCCGCGATCGTCCTGGAGATGGCGATCCCGATGACGCTGTTCTTCCTGGCCATGTTCTTCGTCGTGCTGCTGGTCGGCTGGCGGCTGGGGTTTGCCTATCGTGACGCCGTCGCCGTCGCCTTCAACGCCACCGGCCGCGACTTCGAGATCGCCATCGCGATCGCGATCACCGCCTTCTCGCCGACGGTGGCGCTGGCCACCGTGGTCGGGCCGCTGATCGAGGTGCCGGTGATGCTGTTCCTGGTCTGGTCGGCGATGCGTCTTGCGCCACGCCTGTTCGGCGTCCAGGACTTGCCCGCGATCGCGGCGGGCGCGGTGGCGCCGTGACCACCGAGCTGCCCGACGTCTGCGAGCCGCGCCTCAACTTGCGCGCCCCGGACGTCACCGACGCGGTCGCGACGGCGGCGCTGCTGGTCGATCCGATCCGCGCCTCGATCCTGCGGATGCTGGCCGACGGGCCGGTCTGCGTCTGCGAGATGGCCGCCGCACTCGGGGCGCGCGAGAACAACATCAGCAATCACCTCGCGAAGCTCCGCGACGCGGGCCTGGTCCACGCCACCCGTCACGAGACCAACGCGCGGTTCCTCTACTACCAGCGTGATGAGGCCGTGGTCGCTGCGGCGCGCGCCGCCCTCGTCGACGTCCTCCGATGACCGTTCTGACCGTCCGCCGGGTCCATGTCCCGCGCTGGTCGACGATCGGGCTCGCCTCCGTCGGTCTCAGCACAGCCCTCGTCGCGCCCGACCCGCGGATCCCGCGGGCCAGCGGCCTTCTGCGTGAGCGGCGGAGCGGAGGCTGGATCTTCTACTCCCTCGACCTCGAACGCCTGGCTGGCCTGCGTGCCGCCATTGCCGGACTCCTGACGCTCACCGATGTCGCCGCAACGGCCCACGCATGGTCCGACCGTGGCACGAGCAAGACGATCCCCGCAGACCTCGGCCCCCGTCGCCGCATGCCCATCCTCGCCGAGACCCTGCAATGACCTGCTCGGTCGTCGTCGTCGGCATGCCGTCGCCGGCGGGATGCGAATCTGCGAAGACCTGGAAGGCGGCGGCTTCCCACGTGGAGCACCGCCTGACCGAGCGCTTCGGGACGGCCGTGGCGTTCGAGTACGCCGAGCTGTTCGGTCCCGACATGGCCCGGCACCCCGAGGTAGAGACGGAGATCGCGGCCGGCAGGGCCGTGCCGCCGATCGTGATCATCGACGGCATGCGTCGCTTCAGCGGCGGGAAGCTCCGCGTGTCGGCCATCGAACGCGCCGTCGCCGAGGTCCTTGAGTCGGCCACCCTTCATGCGTGAGGCGAGCCCGACGCGCTCACATCCCAGGTGGACCTGACGCTGCAACACGACGACGCGCCCATGAACGAGCAACCGCAAGTCAGCATCGCAGCTCCGGACATCGAGATCTTCGATCCGCCGCTGTGCTGCCCGACAGGACTCTGCGGCCCGGTGCTCGACACGACCCTGGTCGATCTCAGCGAGGCCATCTTCACCCTCGAGGCCGAGGGGCGGACCGTCGTCCGCCACATGATGACCGCGGATCCCCAGGCGTTCATGCGGAACCGCGAGGTCTATTCCCTGATCAAGCAGCGCCAGCTCGATGTCCTGCCGATCACCGTCATCGGCGGGCGGATCGTCAAGACGGACGCCTATCCGACACTGGACGAGCTCCGCGCCGAGCTCGAGCCAGGCGCCTGAGCCAGCGCGCCGCGCGCGAAAGGACCCGTCACGTGACCCGCTTCCTGTTCTTCTCGGGCAAGGGCGGCGTGGGCAAAACCACGATGGCCTGTGCGACCGCCGTGGCCGAGGCCGATTCCGGCCGGCGCGTCCTCATCGTGACGACCGATCCGGCGTCCAACCTCGCCGACGTGTTCGAGCAGTCGATCGGCCACGTGATCACCTCGATTGCGGGCGTGCCGAACCTCTTGGCGATGGAGATCGATCCGGGCCGAGCTACCGCCGAGTACACCGACCGGACGCTGGCGCCGATCCGCGAGATCTTCCCGCCGGAGATCGTCCGGGTCATGGAGGAGCAGCTCGCGGGGCCGTGCACCGCCGAGGTCGCAGCGTTCGATCGCTTCGCCGACTTCCTCGACCCGACGGCCCTCGTACTCGACCCGGCGGCGGGTGACGCATTCGATCTGGTCATCTTCGACACGGCACCCACCGGCCACACCGTCCGCCTGCTGGAGCTGCCGGAGGCGTGGTCCAAGAGCATCACGGAGGCCGAATCGGGTGCCGGCCAGACATGCATCGGGCCCGCGGCCGCGATCGCCGACGCGAAAGCCAAGTACGAGCGTGCGCTCGCGGCGCTTCGCGATCAGCAGCGAACCGGCTTCGTCTTCGTCCTCCATCCCGAGGCGACCGCGATTGCCGAGACTCGTCGCGCCGCTGCCGAGCTGGCGCGCCTGGGGATCGTCACGACTGAGCTCATCGTGAACGGGATCCTGCCGGCCGAGGAGGCATCGACACCGTTCTTCGCGTCCCGGATCTCCATGCAGGAACGGTATCTCCTCGAGATCGCGCGGCAGCTGCCGCTGCCGACTCGGCGTGTCCCGCTTCTCGACGGCGAGATCCGCGGGATCGGCCGGTTGCGGGCGCTCGTCCCCCTGCTCGCCGACGAGCATGCCGCTCGACCGGCATTCGGACACGTCGACGCGTCCCCCGCCCGCATGGCAGTTGACGATGCGGCCGTGGCAACGGCCCTTCGACCGAACGGACGTCCACGCACGATCTTCTTCGCCGGCAAGGGCGGCGTGGGCAAGACCGTTCTGTCATGCGCTACCGCCGTCTGGTCCGCGCGGCAGGGCCGTCGCACCCTCTTGGTGACCACCGATCCCGCGGCGCATATCGGGCAAGTCCTTGGGGTGGACGTCGACACGGAGCCGGCACGTGTGGACGGAGTCCCCAAGCTGTGGGCGGCTCGCGTGGATGCCAAGGCAGCGGCGATCGCCTACACGGAGCGAATCATCGCCACCGCGCTGGCGCGCGGCCGGAGCCCAGAATCGATCGCCGCGATGCGCGAAGAGCTCGACTCGCCTTGCACCGAGGAGATGGCGGCCTTCGACCAGTTCATCGAGCTCGCCAGCCGCGACACGTTCGACGTGACGGTCTTCGACACGGCGCCGACCGGGCACACCATGCGCCTGCTGGAGCTCCCGATCGACTGGAGCCGCCAGATCGACGTCAAGGTGTTCGCATCGATCGACAAGGTTGCTGCCGACGACGTGGCGAAGGCCCGCTTCGCCCACATCATCGAGATGATGCGTGACCCGGCGCAGAGCACCTTCGCGTTCGTGATGTACCCGGAGGCCACGCCGATCATCGAGGCCAGTCGCGCGATCGCCGAGCTCGATTCGCTCGGGATCCCGCTGGGCCTCGTCGTCGCCAACATGGTTCTGCCGGATGAGGCGTGCCGCACGCCGTACGCCCGGGCACGCTGGCAGATGCAGCAGGCCCACCTTGCCGACATCGAGCGGCGCTTCGCCGTCCCCGTCCTCGAGGTCCCGCTCCTCGACGGCGACGTGGTCGGGCTCGATCGGCTCGACGATCTGCTCGCCGCCATCCTGGCACCCACCCCGCTCGCCGCCTGACCGGAGACAAGAGCATGTCGGCAGGCCAGGGCTCGTGCCCGACCGACGAGCACCTGTCCGAGAGATTCCCCGGCCCAACCCACTCGCGTGGCGATCCGTTCATCGTGTGCGCACACCGTGGCACTCAGTGAACGAGGTCGTGCTCCATCGCCCAGAGGGCAGCACCCGCCCGAGTCGAGACGCCGATCTTGGTGTAGACGTGCTGGACGTGGTGATCGGCCGTCTTCGCCGTGATGAACAGGTGGTCCGCGATCTCGCGGGTCGTGAGGCCCATCGCAGCCAGGCGGAGCACCTCGACCTCTCTCCGTGACAGCCCGGCTGGCCCCCGGCTCCGAGGCCCGGAGACCATGGCGCGCTGATGGCCGGCCGCGGCCAGCACGGCGTCCACGACGGCCGGCTCGAGCGCGCCGGCTGACACGAGCTCGCGCAGCCTGGCGGCGGCCGCGTCGGCCGTGAAAGCGGGGCGGTCGCTCCGGTCGGTCCTGAGGCCGACATAGACGTCCACGGCCGCGAGCAGGCGACCCGCGCGAGCCGTCGCGTCCGCCCGAAGGCCCTTGTGGTAGCCCGACCCATCGGCCATCTCGTGGTGGGCGGCCGCGGCCGCGTTGATGGCGGCGAAGGCGGGCAGCCGGCCGAGCATCTGCTCGGTGAGCATCGGGTGGACCCGGACGCGATCGAGCTCCGCCCGGGTCAGCGGGCCCGCCTTGTCGAGGATGGAGTTGGGGATCGCGGTGGTGCCAAACTCGTGGACCAGGGCCGCCCGGCGCAGCGTGCCGATCTCCTGCTCGGCTGCACCGAGCACCCGGGCGGCGTCCCCGGCGAGCTGCGCGCATCGCCGGCTGTGGCCCGCCCGGTAGGGCGACTTCAGGTCGATGAAGTCGGCCGCGACGGTGAGCGCCGCGTCCAGGCCGGCGCCGGCCAGCGTCCGGCGGGGCTCCGGCTCGAGCGCCAGCACCGCCTCCCACGGGTCGAGCGCGTCAACGTGCTCGAGCCAGCTGCTGCCATGGGCGACGAACAGGTCCGCCAGCTCGGGATCGTAGGTCCGGTCGCGGCGGTCGTGCGCGGCGGCGATCGCCTCGGCAGGCGAGGACCGGCGGCTGATCGCCTCCATGTCGTGCGTGAGGTGGACGACCCGCGTCGCCAGCGGGATCTGGTCGCCTTTCGCGTGCGTCGGGTAGCCGTTGCCGTTCCAGCGCTCGTAGGTGAACCCGAACGCGGCCCGCACGTCCGGCCCCAGGTCCAGCCGCTGGATGAGCATGTCGCCCACCTCGCAGCCGGTCGCGAAGTTGTGGACGGCCCAGTCGTGAGCGCCTGCCTGGAGCGCCCGGATGATCTCCGGGTGCTCGTCGGCCGGGTGGCCGGCGGTGGCGGCCGCCACCATCACGCGGCCGACGTCGGCAGGATCCGCGGCATCCATGACCAGCGTCTGCCCGAGGATGGCGATGTCGTCCCCGAACACGGACGCCACCTCGTGGGCATGCCCGGTGCAGCCGACATAACGCAGCAGCGACACCCAGTAGACGGTCCGCCGCAGCTCCTCGTCAAGGCCGGCTTCATCGCAGAACGCCATCGCGAGCAGGCACGAGCGGAGCTGCGAATCCAACGGCTGGCCGAACGCATTGTCCTGGGCCAGGGCCAGCGTCGCGACGAGCTCTCCCAGTCGGAGCGGGTCCGTGGAAATGGGGTGTCCTCCCGATGTCGGGTGCACCCGACCCCACAACGATACAGGCACCGATCCACCAGAGCAGGGAGAGCGCCGTGAACGAGTTGCTGGGCAAGGGTGCCGGAGAGCTGGCGAGGATGATCGCCGCCGGCGAGGTGACCTCGACCGAGGTTGTCGAGACCCACCTTGCGCGGATCGCCGAGGTGAACCAGGACGTCAATGCGGTCACCGTGACCCTGGCCGACGAGGCGCGCACGGCGGCGGCGACGGTCGACCGCTCGGTGGCTGCCGGCAGGCCGCTGGGACCGCTGGCCGGCGTGCCGTTCACCGTCAAGGAGAACATCGACGTCGCGGGCTCGGCCACGACCTGGGGGGTTGCCGCGCTCGCGGGGCAGATCGCCTCGTCCGACGCGCCGATGGTCGCCCGGCTGCGAGAGGCCGGTGCCATCCCGCTCGCCCGCACCAACCTCCCCGACTTCGCCTTCCGGTGGCACACCGAGAGCGGCCGCGCGGGTCACACCCGCAACCCGTGGGACCCGGCCCGCACGCCCGGCGGCTCGTCGGGCGGCGAGGCGGTCGCCCTGGCGACGGGGATGACGCCGCTGGGCCTGGGCAACGACCTTGGCGGCTC
This sequence comes from Chloroflexota bacterium, assembly GCA_016200745.1. Classification (GTDB taxonomy): domain Bacteria; phylum Chloroflexota; class Limnocylindria; order Limnocylindrales; family CSP1-4; genus SPCO01. The sequence goes on from JACQEF010000058.1 coordinate 31,437, forward strand.
GCTGCGGATCCCGGCACAGATGTGCGGCATCACCGCGATCAAGCCGTCGCGCGGCCGCGTCGCCGAGGGCGCGGGCACCGAGCCCGGCGTCCAGCCGATCTCGATCCAGGCGACGATGGTCGCGGGACCGATGGCCCGTCGCGTCGCGGACCTGCGGCTGGTCCTGGGGATCCTGAGCGCACCGGACAGTCGCGACCCGCGCTGGGTGCCGGCACCGCTCGACGGTCCGGCCATCGACGGCCGGATCCGTGTTGCGGTGGTCCGCGACCCGCTGGGCGCCGGGGTCGACCCGCACGTCCGGGCCGGGATCGACCGTGCGGCCGGCTGGCTGGCGGACGCCGGCTACGAGGTGGTGGACGCCGAGCCGCCCCAGATCGGGGAGGCCACGGCCGCGTGGGTCCAGGCCATCTACGCCGACGTCAACACGATCTGGCCGCACATGGAGCCGATCGCCGGTGACGGCGTGCGTGCGTTCATCGAGGCGTGCCGGGCGACGGGGGTGTTCCAGCCCGTCGACCAGGCGGCGCAGCTCGCAGCCTGGATGTCGGTCTACCAGCTCGGCGCGGCCTGGGGCGAGTTCCTCGATCAGCACCCGATCATCCTCGGGCCGGTGTCGTGCGAGCGTCCGTGGCTCGTCGGCGATGACATCTCGCGCGTGGGCGAGATCGCGCAGTCGATGCGGATGATCCTGCCGGTCAACATCCTGGGCCTGCCCGGCTGCGCGGTGCCCGTGGGGGCCGACGACGGCCTGCCCCAGGGCGTGCAGCTCATCGGGAGCCGCTTCCGGGAGGACCTCCTGCTGGACGCCGCGCAGGCGATCGAGGACCAGGCCCCCTCGCTCACGCCCATCCAGCCGCGCGTCGCCGTGACGGCGTAGGACTCACCAACCAACCAATCCAAACGAAGGAGCGTCCCGAAATGACCACCTCGCCCATCAAGGTCGGGCTCGTAGCCGAGCTGACCGGTCCGCTGTCGTTCATGGGAATCGCGGATGCCAACGTGACCCGGATGGTCGTCGACGACATCAACGCCGACGGCGGGCTGCTGGGCCGGCAGCTCCAGCTGTACGTCGAGGACGGCGAGACCAACGATGCCGTCGCCGAGGCCAAGGCGGCCAAACTGGTGAACGAGGACCGCGTCGACGTGATCTTCGGCGGAATCTACAGCTCGACCCGGCAGGCGATCACGCGCTCGGCCGTCACCAAGGGCGGGAAGCTGTATCTGTACCCGGAACAGTACGAGGGCCAGGAGCGCGACCCGCTCGTCTTCTGCACGGGTCCGGTCCCGGCGCAGCAGGTCGAGCCCCTCATCCCATGGCTGATGCAGGAGACGGGCGCGACCGCCTTCTACCTGCCGTCCGCCGACTACATCTGGCCGCACGTGCTCAACGAGAGCGTTCGGCGCGTCGTGCGCGCGAACGGCGGCAAGATCGTCGGGGAGGAGTACTTCCCGCTCGATCACGCCGACTACCGCGCGACGGTCGAGGCGATCATGGCCAGTGGTGCAGACGTCGTCTTCAACACGATCGTCCCGCCCGGGCTCACGCCCTTCCTCCAGCAGCTCCACGAAGCCGGCTTCACCAGGCGGGGCGGGAAGATCGTCTGCACCTACTTCGACGAGAACTTCCTCAACCTCGTCCCTGCCGAGCACGTCGAAGGCCTGTACAGCTGCCTCGACTACTACCAGTGCGTCAGCGATCCGTTCAGCGTGCGGCTGTTGGCGAGGTACAACGAGCGGTTCCCGGGCAGCGCGGCATTCACCGCGGGGAGCGGCTGCTCAGGCCACTACCGGGCCCTGAAGCTGTGGCAGGCCGCCGTGACCGAGGCCGGCTCGCTCGACCAGCGGACGGTCATCGCCGCCCTCGACCATGCGAAGCTCGCGGAAGGACCGGGCGGACCGGCCGAGATGGTTCCGGGCCAGCACCACGTCCGCCTGAACATGTACATCGCCCAGGCGCAGGACGGCAACTTCCGGATCGTCAGGAACCTGGGCGTCATCGATCCGAACGAACCGCGCCCGCGGCACGGGCACGAATCCGTTGGCTAGCCCCGACCGCTTGCGTTCGGTTTCAGCGTCTCTGCGATGCCATCGATCATGACGCCAAGGCCGATCTCGAACTGTTCCTCCAGCGGAGGAGGCGCCTGACGGGTAGCCGATTCTTCATCGATCCGGTCAGGGCTGCCGCGACCGGCAGCGCTCATCGGTCACGATGCCTGGCGAAGTGCCTTCAGCAT
>JACQEF010000078.1 GCA_016200745.1 Chloroflexota bacterium
AGATCAACGCCATCGTGCGCGAGGACATCGGCCTGTGGGAAGGCGAGCTCCACATCCTGGGCCTCGGGATGGACATCGACGACGAGGCGTTCGAGGCGGCGCTGGTCGCGCAGCGCGGTCGCCGTGCCGAGCGCTTCGCCCGCACCCTGCGCCGCCTCGCCGACCTGGGCATGCCGGTCGACGCGCAGCTCGAGACGCTCGTGAGCGGGCCCGACGACGCGCTCGGGCGGCCGATCATCGCCCGGGCGCTGGTCGCGGCCGGCTGGGCAACCACGGTCGAGGACGCGTTCCGGCGGCTCATCGGCAAGGGCACGCCGGGCTACGTCGCCCGCGAAGGGCTCGGCCCGACCGAGGCCATTCGTGCGATCCGCGCGGCGGGCGGGCTGCCGGCGCTGGCGCATTTCTCCGACGCACCCGAGCGCACAGCGCTTCTTCTCGAGCTCATGGACGAGGGTCTCGTCGGGCTCGAGGTCTACTACCGGACGTTCGACCGCCCGACGACCGAGGCGATGGCCGCCACCGCCGCCGCGCTCGGCCTGGTGCCGACCGGCGGCACGGACTACCACGGCGACACCGGAACCTACGCCGAGGCCCACGCCCAGCTCTGGGTCCCGCCGAAGGTTGGGGCAGCGGTCCGGGAGCGACTGGACCGGTAGCCGTCAGCCGCCGGTGGAGCTCGGGCCCGCCTCCTCCTTGACAAACGTGGGATGGAGCTCGACCGGCATCGTGCGACGCCGCCGAGCCCGAAGGTTGAGGAGCTCGACGAAGACCGAGAATGCCATCGCCGCGTGGATGTAGTCCTTGGGGATGTGGAACCCGAGCCCGTCGGCGATCAGGGTGACCCCGATGAGCAGGAGGAAGGCGAGTGCCAGCATCTTGACCGTGGGATGGGCGTGCACGAACTTCGCCAAGGGTCCCGACGCGAAGAGCATCACGCCCACGGCGACGATCACCGCCGCGATCATGATCGCGACCTCGTCGACCATGCCGACGGCCGTCAGGACCGAATCGAGCGAGAAGACGATGTCGAGCAGCACGATCTGGACGAGGACGCTGCCGACCGTGGACATGGCGGTGGCGTCCGGCGCGTGGGCCTCGTCGCCCTCGAGCGATTCGTGGATCTCGGTCGTGGCTTTCCAGATCAGGAACAGGCCGCCCCCGATCAGGATCAGGTCTCGTGCCGAGATCGCCCGCCCGGCCACCTCGAACAGCGCTTCGGTCAGTCCGACGATCCAGGAGATCGTCAGCAGCAGGAGGATCCGCATGCCCATGGCCAGCGACAGGCCGATCAGGCGGGCGCGGTCGCGCTCGGCGGCCGGCAACCGCTGGACCAGGATCGAGATGAAGATGACGTTGTCGATCCCGAGCACGATCTCCAGGACGGTCAGGGTTGCCAGGGCGACCCACGTCTCGGGGTTGGCGAGCAGTTCCATTCGCATGAGCGTAGCCGGTCGACGCGAAGTTCCGCGTACCATGACCGCGCCGTGACCGACCTTGCCGCCTCCAGGCGAGCCCTTCCCGTCCTCGATCTCGTGGGACCCGGGGTCCAGGCGGTGCCTCGCGTGCCGGCGGTCCCGGGGGACGACCGGCTCACCGAGTACCTGCCCGACTCGCGCGCGTTGCCCCGGTTCCATCTCTGGACGCTCGGTTGCCAGATGAACCGGAGCGATTCCGAGGAGATGGCCGGGCGGCTCCTGGCGGCCGGTTGCGAGGAGGCAGCGAGCCTCGAGACGGCCGAGCTCATCGTGATCAACACCTGCGCGATCCGCGAGGGCGCCGAGCAGAAGGTCATCGGCCGGCAGGGCCAGCTGGCGAAGCTCAAGGCGGCCAATCCCGGGCTCCGGGTCGTCCTGACCGGCTGCTCCGTCCGCGAGCCGGACCGGGCCGGCCTCCGCCGGCGCTACCCGGCGGTCGACGTGTTCCTCCGCACGGACGAGGAGCCGGAACTCGTCGACCGGCTCGGGCTCGCATCCGCCCAGGGGCCGATCGGGTCGGTCGCTCCGGCGTTCGCGTCGGCAGCCACGACGCTCGTCGGGCGAACGGTCGTCGGCGCGGCGGACCTGCTGGCCGAGAGTCGGACGGCGGCCCTCGCCGGCGGCCAGATCGCCCGGGACTCGGCCATCGGCGCCTGGCTGCCGATCGTCTACGGCTGCGACAAGACCTGCACCTACTGCATCGTTCCGTTCAGCCGCGGTCCCGAGCGCAGCCGCCCCTTCGACGAGGTCGTCGCCGAGGCGCGCTCGCTCGCCACGGCGGGCTACCGCGAGGTCACCCTCCTCGGCCAGAACGTCAACTCGTACGGGCACGACCTGCCGGCCGAGCCACGCTTCGGACACATCGCCACGGCACGCCGGGTGGGACGGCGGCTCGACCTGGAGGGGCGACCGGACCTCGCCGAGCTGATCCGGGCGATCGACGGGATCCGGACCGCACAGGGTGCGCCGGCGATCCCGCGCCTCCGGTTCGTCACGTCCCACCCGTGGGACCTGTCCGACCGGCTCATCGACGCGATGGCTGATTGCCCG
>JACQEF010000079.1 GCA_016200745.1 Chloroflexota bacterium
CGTCAACGCCCTCCTCGACAAGGAATTCCGGGCAACCCGCCTCAACAGCTCCGGCGGCTTCCTCAAGCAGTCCAACGCGACGATCTTCCTGGGCGTGGAGGATGCCGACGTCGACGAGGTCATGACCATCGTCCGGGCGAACTGCACCTCGCGGACCCAGGTCGTCAACCCGATGCCGCCGATCATGGAGCCGGGCGAGTTCTTCATGCCCTATCCGCTCGAGGTGGAGGTCGGGGGGGCGACCGTCTTCGTGCTGCCCGTGGAACGATTCGAGCGCCTGTAGCCGCCGGTGGTGGAGCTCCACGAAGCCCTCGCCACGAAGGTGGGTGCGTGGCGCGACGCCGGGTACCCGAGCGACGTTCCAGCCCTCGGAGAGATCCTCGAGCACGCCACCGAGGGTGGCAATGACGGCCCGAGCCATCTCCGCTACCTCAGGGCCGCCCAGTTGCGCGCCCTTGAGACCTACTGGTACCTCCGCGTCGTCGAGCGGACGCCCCCGATCCCGGAGCTGTATCGGCGCCTCTTTCCATCCACCTCGACGCGAATCAGGACCGACGACGCCTTCGTCAAGGCGAACAAGCTCGGCGTCCTGCGCGAGACGCTGACCCTGGACTACCCGAGCTACATCCTTGCCCTGGCGATGGGTGCGGGCAAGACCGTGCTCATCGGCGCGATCGTGGCCACCGAGTTCGCCCTCGCGCTCGATACGCCGGAGCCGCCGGCGGACCTCCAGTTCATCGAGAACGCCCTCGTCTTCGCGCCTGGGACCACGATCATCGAGTCGCTCCGGGAGCTCTCGACGATCCCGTTCGCGAAGCTCCTGCCGCCGCGCTTGCTCGCGCCATTCGAGGCGAGCCTGAAGGTGACGTTCACGCGCGACGACGAACGCGGGATCCCGGTCGTCGCCGGGAGCCGCTTCAACCTGGTCGTCACGAACACGGAGAAGATCCGGATCCAGGCGATCCCGCGGCGGCGCCAGGTGACGCTCGCCTCGCTGCTGGACACCAGGGATGACGAGGCCACCGAGCGCGCGAACCTCCGGCTTCAGGCCATCGCGGCCCTCCCGCACCTGGGCGTCTTCAGCGACGAGGCGCACCACACGTACGGTCAGAGCCTGGAGACTCAGCTGAAGCGCGTCCGACAGACCGTCGACTACCTGGGGCAGGCGACGAACCTGGTGGCCGTCGTCAACACGACGGGAACGCCGTACTTCGAGCGCCAGCCGCTGCGCGACGTCGTGGTCTGGTACGGCCTGGGGCAGGGGATCCGGGATGGGATCCTCAAGGACGTCGCGAACAACATCCAGTCGTTCGCCTTCGAGGCCGACCAGGCGGACGAGTTCGTCAGCCACGTGGTGAGCGACTTCCTCGAGACGTACGGCGAGCACGCATTGCCCGACGGGGCGCCGGCCAAGCTCGCGATCTACTTCCCGCAGGTGGACGACCTCGAGGAGCTCGAGCCGCACGTCCAGCTGGCCGTGGCGAAGGCAGGGCTTCCGCCGACGGTGATCCTCCGAAACCACTCGCGGTCCTCCACGGACGAGGTCGACGCGTTCAACCGGTTGAATGACCCGACGTCCGCGCACCGGGTGATCCTCCTCGTGAACAAGGGCACGGAGGGCTGGAACTGCCCAAGCCTTTTTGCGACGGCTCTGGCCAGGAAGCTGAAGACCAGCAACAACTTCGTCCTCCAGGCCGCGTCGCGGTGCCTGCGCCAGGTTCCGGGCAACGACCGATCGGCGCGGATCTACCTGTCCGATGCGAACCGGAGCGCGCTCGACCGGCAGCTCCAGGACACGTACAACGAGTCGCTCTCCACGCTCGATCGACAGCGACGCGCCACGACGCCCAACGTGATCCGGCTGCGGAAGACGGACCTCCCGCCCATTCGCCTCCGGCGTCCGCGCCGTGTCCTCGCCTGGGATGCTTCGGTTTCGCACCCGCTGGCGTTCACGCGTCCGTCCGACCCGGAACTGGCCATGGGCCTGACCCGGACGACGTACGGCGTGGGGCTCGCCAGCGCGACCCGCCGGATGCTCACCGCGCTCGGCGACACGCTCCTGATCGAGACCAGCATCGACACGGTGGACGCGTACACGGCGGCCGTGACCCTCGCGTCCACGTACCGGCTGGATGCCTGGGCGGTCCTCGACGGCCTGCGCGAGGTCTACGGCGCCGACGCCGTGCCCGTTCCGCACCTGGAGCCGCTCGGACGGACGATCGAGGCGAGCCTCGGGACGCTCGTCGAGACCACGACGTACGAGGACGTCGAGCTGGCCATCGCCAAGCCGGAGGGCTTCGACGCCGTCACGCTCGCGGATGGCACCACGGTCCGGCAGGCCGACATCTCGTACCCGGCGGACCGGGCCCATCTCGTCTTCGGTCCGGATCGCCTGGTCGGCGAGAACCCGGCTGGGTACGGCTTCCACTACACGCCGTACAACTTCGACTCCAGTCCGGAAGCCGACTTCTACGAGAAGGCCCTGCGGGCGCTCAACGTCCATCCCGATGATGTCCGCGAAATCTTCTTCACGGGCGCCATCACGGATCCGAAGAAGACCGATCTCGCCTTCACCTACCGCCGCGACGGCCGCGACCATCGCTACACGCCCGACTTCGTCATCCATGCCCGGGGCGATCGCTGGCTCCTTGTCGAGATCAAGATGACCGCCAGGCGCCACGACGATGTCGAGGGCGAGGGGGGCGTCAAGGCGAAGGCCCTCCAGGGCATTGCCGACGCGAACCCGGGCCGGATCTTCTACCGGATGGTGTTCGCGGATGCGGTGGCGCCAGCGTCCGCCGTGATTGCTGTCGAGGCATTTGTGGACGGGTCGCTTGGCCCGTAACCGTTCAATCTCTACGTTGACTTTGGACAGATGGAACCTGACAATGCCGTAAGTGTCCTAACTAGCCCGAGAATCGGACAGTTCGAGCGGGAGGCCGCCCAGATGGCCAAGTTCATCGAGCGGCGCTGGGAGGGTGACCCCGGGGCGTACGGCGGGCGAGCGGCCAGAGCGTCATTCACCTATCGGGCGTTCGTGCCGGATCCGGTCGCAGAAACGGACGTCCGCATCACGTTTGAGGTGGCCGAAACGGTCGCCGCGGCTGAGACGGCCGTGCGTGAGCTCAATGCGGCGTCGGAAGTCACGGGCCTGGAAGCGCTGGCAGCACTGTTGCTCCGATCCGAAGCGATCGCCTCGTCGAGGATCGAAGGGTTCGAGCTCTCGCAGCGAAATCTTGCTCGGGCCCTGATCGACGCCCGCGCCGCGCGGGGAACGGCCGGTGTCGTCGCCGCGAACGTGCTGGCGATGGAGCAGGCGGTGGGCCTCGGCGATCTCAAACGGCCCATCGGAGTCGACGACATCCTCGAGCTCCATCGGACGCTGATGGCAAGGGAACCCGCGCGACTCACGCCCGGCGAGCTCAGGCGCGAGCAGAACTGGATCGGGGGCCGGGTCAACTCACCCATCGACGCTCGATACATTCCGCCACCCGAGGATGCGGTTGGCGCGCTGATCGCCGACCTGGTCGAGTTCATCAACCGGGAGGACCTTCCGGGCGTCGCCCAGGCCGCCATCGCCCACGCTCAGTTCGAGACGATCCACCCCTTCCTGGACGGAAACGGGCGAGTGGGACGATGCCTCATCCACGTGATCCTGCGGCGACGTGGGATAGCGACTCGCTTCGTGCCCCCGATCTCGGTCGTCCTGGCCGCGCGATCCAGTCAGTACATCGGCGGGCTCGTGGGCTATCGCGAAGGCCAGGTCGCCGAGTGGTGTGCGTCGTTTGCCGGTGCCTGTGAGCGCGCCGCGGATCTTTCAAGAGAGCTTGCGCATACGATCCGGGCGCTCCAGATCAGTTGGTATGAGCGCGCTGGCAAGCCACGACGTGACTCGGCGGCGGCACGCATCATCACGCTGCTCCCCGCTCAGCCGATCGCCTCTGCGGCGACGATGCGAGCGGCGATCGGCGCGTCGCACCGCCGGGCCCTCGAAGGTCTCAAGATGCTCGTCGAGGCCGGGATCGTTCGGCAGATCAGCGAGGGCGACTATGACCGTCAGTTTGCCGCCGATGAGCTGTTCGGATTGATCGAAACGTTCGAAGGTCGATTGGGCGGAACAATCGCGGAGGGTTAGCGATGACCGACGAGACTCGCGTCCCGATCGCGAAGGCGAAGGGTCGGCCCATGCTCCAATGGGTCGGCAAACGGCCGCTGCGCGAGGTCCGGTCGTTTCCGGCGCAGCTCGTGGAGCGGTTCGCTTCGACCGCCCCGGCGGGCGCCGTCTCGACGGACGTGGACTGGTCCGGCTGGCCGGACCGATTCGACCGAGGTGGCCTGCTCTTCCACGGCGACAACAAGGAGGTCCTCGCGCACCTCCTCGCCAACGGCTTCCGGGGCAAGGTGGACCTCGTCTACATCGACCCGCCGTTCGACTCGGGCGCCGACTACGTCCGGAAGGTCCAGCTCCGCGGCGCGTCTGGCTCGGTCCGGCTGGACGGAGAGTCGCACACGCTCGGCGAGCAGATCCAATACACGGACATCTGGGCGAACGACACGTACCTGCAGTTCATGTACGAGCGGCTGCTGCTCATCAAGGAGCTGATGTCACCGAGAGGCAGCTTGGTATTGCACTGCGACCCGCGTCGTGGATTTCAGCTGCGGTGTCTGCTCGACGAGGTGCTTGGTCCGGATGCCTTTGTCAACGAAGTTGTCTGGAAGCGCTCGGACGCACATAGCGACGTCGGGCAGGGTGCGAAACACCTCGGCACCGTCCACGACGTACTCCTTCTGTACGTCAGGGACAGGCCTTCAACATGGAACGACATGTTCTCGCCACTGCCTCAGACCACCGTCGACAACTGGTACCGAAACGTTGAGGAGGGGACCGGTCGCCGATACAACAAGGCCGACGCTACCGGGCCGGGAGGCACCGCCAAAGGGAGCCCGCTCTACGAATGGAAGGGTGTCACTCGCCCTTGGCGGTTCAGTCGTGCGCGCATGGAGGAACTCGAAGCCGAGGGACGCCTCACATATTCGGAATCGGGCATGGTTTATGTGAAGCGCTACCTCGACGAAAGCAAGGGAGTGCCCCTCCAAGACTGGTGGGACGACATACAGATGGTTCGGGGGATCCAGCGCCGTGGTGAGGCCTCGTACCCTACGGAGAAACCCGAGGCCCTTCTGGATCGGGTCGTGCAGCTACTTTCCAGCCCCGGCGACATCGTGCTCGACTGCTTCATCGGGAGCGGGACCACGGCGGCGGTGGCGCAGAAGCTCGGACGACGTTGGATCGGGGCCGACATCAACAAGGGCGCCATCCAGACGACCGAGAAGCGGCTCGCGGCGATCATCGAGGACCAGGCGAACGCGGCCGGGAGCGAGCAGCTCGCCATGGAATCGGGCGAGACGCCACGCCCGGCACAGCTGGGGTTCAGCGTCCTCCGGGTCAACGACTACGACCTGCAGATCCAGCACAACGAGGCGGTCAACCTGGCGGTCGAGCACCTCGGCGCGGACCGGACGAAGACGGACGCGTTCTTCCAGGGCACGCTCGGGCGGGAGCTGCTGTACATCGTCGGCTTCAACCATCCCTGCAGCCCGCTCGATCTCCAGGCGGCTGCCCATGAGCTGGAGCAGCGTCCGGACGAGCAGCGCGATGTCGTCGTGGTCGCGCTCGGCCGCGAGCTCGCCTGCGAGCCGTGGCTGGCCGACTACAACCGCGTCCGGCCAATCAACAGGATCCGCCTGATCGAGCTCCGGACGGACCCGAAGTACGGCAAGTTCTTCCAGCACCAGCCGGCCGTCGCGCGGGTCCGCTTCGAGCCGGAGGGCGACGCCGTTCGGGTCACGATCGATGACTTCATCTCGCCGTCGATCATCGAACGCCTGTCGGCGCAGGAGGGCGTGCTCACGCCGCAGATCACCGACTGGCGGGCGATGGTCGACTCGGTGTTCATCGACGCCGCGTACGACGGCGGGGTGTTCAACGTCGCCCTCGCGGACATCCCGGAACGGCGCCAGGATCTGGTCGACGGCTCCTACATCGTCGAGCGACCGGCCGATTCCATGCAGCCGATCGCCGTTCGGATCACGGACATGCTCGGTGAGGAGGTCCTGGTGATCGAGGAGCGTGCAGGCCATTGAGCCCCTTGCGGCCCGACATCGTCGCGGTCTGGGTCTATCGCGCCCCGGATCCCGGCCGGCCGGACGCGCTTGAGATCCTGCTCATTCGTCGTGCTCCGGGTCGGGAGCTGGCCGGGCTGTGGCAATGCGTGACCGGCTCGATCGAGTCGGGCGAGCGGATCGCGCTCGCGGCGCTCCGCGAGCTCGGCGAGGAGACCGGCATCGCCGCCGACGCGATCGAAGCCTTCTACGACCTCGACCTGGTCATCCCGTTCCATTGGCCGGATGCCGACGCCATCCTGAGCGAGGTCGTCTTCGCCGTTCGGGTTCGACGGGACGTGGAGCCGGTCCTGTCCCGCGAGCACGATACTTATCGCTGGGTGGATCCCGCCGAGGCGGCCCGGTTGACGGTGTGGCCGTCCTATCGCGAATCGATCGAGCGGATCGTGGCCGTCCTGACCGACCCGGCACGGGCGCTGTGGCTCGAGACGACGCTCGAGGGGCGGCGCGTCATCGCCTGACGAGCGCCGGCCTCAGTACACCTCGGGAACGAACGTCTGGTCGGTGATCGGCGGCCGAACGTAGCCGTTGTCGCGCTGCCGTGGCGGCAGGATGATCGGCTCTGGGGTCAGGTCCTCGTACGGGATCAGGCTCAGCAGGTGGTGGATCACGTTCAGGCGGGCGCGCTTCTTGTCGTCGCCGTTGACCACGTACCAGGGCGACTGCTTGATGTCGGTGTGGGCGAACATCTCGTCCTTGGCCATCGAGTACTCGACCCAGCGGGCCCGTGACTGGAGGTCCATGGGACTCAGCTTCCAGCGCTTTGTCGGGTCGGCGATCCGGGCCTGGAACCGGCGCTCCTGCTCATCGTCGCTGACCGAGAACCAGTACTTGATGATCATCAGCCCCGAACGGATGAGCATCCGCTCGAACTCGGGACAGGAGCGCAGGAACTCCTGGTACTCCTCCTCGGTGCAGAAGCCCATGACCCGTTCGACGCCGGCCCGGTTGTACCAGCTGCGATCGAACAGGACCATCTCGCCGGCGGCCGGCAGGTGCTCGGCGTACCGCTGGAAATACCACTGCGACCGCTCGCGCTCGGTCGGCGCCGGCAGGGCGACGACCCGGGCGTAGCGCGGGTTGAGCGAGAGCGTGATGGTCTTGATCGCCCCGCCTTTGCCGGCGGCGTCGCGGCCCTCGAACAGGACGACGACCTTCATGCCCGTGGCCTTGATCCACTCCTGGCATTTCACCAGCTCGACCTGGAGCTTCGCCAGCTCCTCCCGGTAGAGCTTGCCGGAGATCGTCCGTGCCCTGGCCCCGAGCGATTCGACGGGTGGGTCGGGCCACACCGGTGACAGCTCCACGTCCTGCCGGCGCTGCTCCGACTTCGACTTTGCCATGGGGGCCTCCTCACCGGGCAGTATCCGCCTGTGCCCGCCCCCGCGGCTACGTCCGATCGGCCTTCGGCTAGACTTCGGGCGAAGGCAGCCCATCCGTGAGGCGGCACAGGGAGGGCCACGTGATCGACCGAACGACGACCCCGATTCCCGAAGCCTCGGCGGCGGCGCAGCGGCGCGTCTTCCACTCCAAGGTCGACACGATCCGGCCGACCTACGGCTTCGAGGACGTCTCGCTCGCGCCCGGGACCGACACGATCGAACCGGCCGACGTCGACCTCGGGCAGACCTTCTGCGGGATCGACCTCGCGATCCCCATCCTGGCGGCGGCGATGGACGCGGTCGTGGATCCACGGTTCGCGGGGGCACTCGGGCGGCTCGGCGGGCCCGCCCGTCCTCAACCTCGAGGGCGTCCAGGCCCGCTACGACGATCCCGATGCCGTGCTCGCGCGCATCGCCGTCGCCCCGGACGGCGAGGTCCACGCGCTCCTGGCCGAGGCCTACCAGGCACCGATCCGCGAGGAACTGATCGCGCGGCGGCTCGACGAGGTCCACGCGGCCGGGTCCCGGGCGGCCGTCGCGGCCACGCCCGCGGCGGCACGGCGGTTCGGGCCGTTCTGTGCCGAGCACGGCGCCGATCTGTTCCTCGTCCAGAGCCAGGTGTCGAGCGCCCGGCACCTGGCGACCGACTACGACCCGCTGTCGCTGGCCGACTTCACCCGCTACATGCCGATCCCGGTCGCCGTCGGCAACACGACCAATGCCGAGGCGGCATTCGCCTTGATGGAGCAGGGCGCCGCGGCGGTGTTCGTCGGCGTCGGACCGGGTGCCGCGTGCACGACCCGGGAGGTGCTCGGGATCGGGGTTCCGCAGGTGACGGCCATCAGCGACGTCGCCGCCGCGCGCGACGCCTACCTTGCGGAGACTGGTCGCCATGTGCCGATCGTCGCCGACGGCGGGATGCGCCGGGGTGGCGAGCTGGCCAAGGCGATCGCCGCCGGCGCCGACGCCCTGATGATCGGGTCGCCGCTCGCCCGGGCCGAGGAAGCGCCGGGTCGCGGCACGAACTGGGGAATGGCAGCCCCGTCGCCCACACTGCCGCGCGGGACGCGGATCAAGGTCGGGACCGTCGGAACGCTGGAACGGATCCTGTTCGGGCCGGCACGGGTGACCGACGGCTCGGAGAACCTCGTCGGGGCCGTGCGGCAATCGATGGCCGCCCTTGGCGCGAGGACCATCCGCGAGATGCAGCGGGTCGAGATGGTCTACGCCCCCTCGACCCAGACCGAGGGCAAGTCCTGGCAGCGAAGTCGCTGACGGCGGCGAGGGCCGGTTCGGGCGCGATGGAGGATGACCTCGTTGCGTCCGGTCGTTTCGCCCGGGTGGCGACCCGCGGGGGCCGGACCGGTCTCGCCCGGACGGTCACCATCGGATTCGTCGACGACGACGGTGGGCCGCCCGGATCGATCCTCGTGTCCGCCGGCGGGACCGACGCGGCCTGGGCCCGGAACCTGCTGGCCGATCCGGCCTGCCGGGTCGAGGTGGGCGAGCGGTCCTGGGACGCGGTCGCCGAGCCGCTGTCCGCGGCCGAGCACGCCCGTGCCGTCCGTGGCCTGATCCTGCGCTACGGGACGCCGGCCGAGGGACTCGGACGCGGCGATTCCTTCCGGCTGCGCCCGGCCGGCGATCCTCCCGCGACGCGCCCGGTGTCGGGGCCATGACGATCGCCGTCGAGATCGAGACGAGCGTGGGTCGCTCGCCGGCGGAGGTCTTCGCCGAGCTCACGGCGGTCGAACGCTACCCGGCGTGGCTGGTCGCCTCCGGGATCGTACGGGTCGAGCGGCTCGACGAGGGCCCGCTGGTCGTCGGCTCGTCATTGCGGATCGCGCAGACCGTGGGCGGTCGCTCGACCGTGCTCGAGGGCGCCGTGACAGAGCTGGACCCCGGCCTGGCCTTCGGGTTGCGCGGCCGCGACCCCGACGGCGTCACGATCGAGCTTGCCGCCGGGCTGTCGTCGGAGGACGGCCTGTCGACCCGCGTGCGCTGGTCGGTCCGGATGGGGTTGCCGCTGCGGTACCGGATGTTCGAGGCCATGGTCGCGCCGCAGGCGAGGCGTGCGGCCGCCCTCGATCTCGAAGCATTCAAGCGGCGGCTGGAGTCGGTGGCGGGTCGCTGACCCGGGCTTGTCGGCCGCCGACCTCGGGCCGCTCGTGTGGATGGTCGGGATGTGGCTGGTCGCCGCGCGCTTCGCCCGGCGCGTTCCGGCCGCTGTCCACTTGCGAACCGAGCTGAGGCTATGCTCGGCCGGATGACGGCCGAGACGATCTCCCTGTACGACCGCGCCGGCGGGACGCCCTTCTTCGAGGCGCTCGTCTGCCGCTTCTACGCCCGTGTGGCGGCGGACCCGATCCTGCGGCCGCTCTACCCGGAGCCCGATCTGGCTCCCGCACAGCGGCGGTTGACGCTGTTCCTGATCCAGTACTGGGGCGGCCCCACGACCTACGACGATGAGCGCGGTCACCCACGACTGCGGATGCGGCACGTGCCGTTCGCCATCGGTCCTGCGGCACGCGACCGCTGGCTTGAGCTGATGCGCGCCGCGCTGGCCGAGCTCGCGCCGCCCGCGGACGTTGCCGGCGAGCTCGACCGCTACTTCGTGACGGCCGCCGAAGCGATGCGCAACCGGGCGTAGGCCGCCCGCGCTCGGGACCTTGCCCGTACACTGGCGATGGCGGGCGGCACGGCGAGCGGGAGGCGGCATCGACCATGGCGGAGGCGACCGAAGCGGAGGCGACCGAGCTGCCCGAGGGGACGGAACCGGGGGAGCGCGGCAAGACCATCCACGGCGCCGCCGCCAATGCCGGCCACCGTGTGCTGGCGCCGGACGATGCCGAGGTCGAGGCCTACCTGGAGACCGCCCTCAAGGCACCGGCCCCGGACCGTTCGCCCGACGACCGACCATCCGGCGGCGGTGACACGGCCCGACAGACGGTCGTGGTCCTCGACTTCGGGAGCCAGTTCGCGCAGCTGATCGCCCGGCGCGTCCGCGAGCTCGACGTCTATTCCGAGCTCCTGCCGCACGACACCCCGTACGACGAGCTGGAACGGCGCGGGACGCGGGCGATCATCCTGTCCGGCGGCCCGAATTCCGTGTACGACGAGGGCGCGCCGCGGCCCGACCCCGCGGTCTGGTCCGGCCGGATCCCGGTGCTCGGGATCTGCTACGGCGCACAGATGATGGCTCGCGAGCTCGGCGGCGACGTGGTTCCCGCGGAGCGCAAACGCGAGTACGGGCCGGCCAGCGTCACGATCACCGGGGACGACGACCTGTTCGCGGGGATCGAGCGCGAGCAACCCGTCTGGATGAGCCACGGCGATTCGATCACCCGGCTGCCCGAGGGGTTCCGGGCGACCGCGCAGACTGACTCGACGCCGTTCGCGGGCCTGGCCGATCCGAGCCGGAACCTCTACGGCATCCAGTTCCATCCCGAGGTCGTCCACACGCCGCGAGGACGCGACGTGCTGCGCAACTTCGTGGTCGGGATCGCGGGTATCGAGCCGACCTGGACCGCGGCCAACTTCGTCGACACCACGGTCGCCGCCATTCGCGAGCGGGTCGACGCACACGCGAGGGCGACCGGCTCCGACGGGCTGGTCATCTGCGCGCT
>JACQEF010000080.1 GCA_016200745.1 Chloroflexota bacterium
CGCGGCGGCGATCGCGCCGGGCGGCACGCGGACGCGCCGGGCGCGTGCGTCGGACCAGGCCTCGAGCGCAACGGAACGATAGGAGCGGGCGACGGCATCGATGGCTGGTGGTCCTCTGCTCGTCCCCGGAGATCTGGGCCTTGTCAGGAGGATCGGTCCGGTGATCGCGCGGCACGATGGCCCGATCGGGGTACCCATTGGGGGGTCAACAAGTCATCCGGACCGACGCCGAAGGCCCCGGCCACCGACGGCGCCGGCCCGGCGCCGATCGTGACGGGTCAGCGCGACGGCCAGGTCACCACGCCGGTCTCGGTCGGACCGCGTCCGCGGATCGTCCAGCCGTCGCCGTCCACGACGGCCAGGGAGTCGAGCGCTGCCTGGAGCCGGGCGGCCTTGTCACCGGCCGGATCGATCCAGAGTTGCCGCTGGACGAACCCTTCGAGGGCCTCGCGCGACTCGAACCGGCGTGGCTCTCCCGGGATCCGCACGACGGACGGCTCGCGGCCCCTGGCCCCGAGCAGCTCGAGCAGTTCTGGCAAGGCGGGCAGGGTCGACCGCGCCTCGCCGTGGACGACCGGCCAGAACGGGTCGGCGGCCGCGGCCGGCGGTTGCTGCGTCAGAACCGCCACGCACAGGCGACCGGCCGCCGATTCCAGCGCCTCGAGAAAGGCCCCGATCGCCTCGATGTCGTAGCCGACGTGGGCGATGAGCGCGACGTCGGCGTCGAACGCCCCGGGGTCCGCCGGCGGCCAGCGAGCCTCGACCGTCCGGAGGTTCTCGATCGCGTAGTCCTCGGCGATCTCGCGCAGCCCTTCGAGCATCGACGGTGATGCGTCGAGCGCGATCACGGATCCACCCGACGGATCGAGCGCCCGGGCGATCGGCAGGGCGAACCGGCCGGCTCCGGCCCCGACGTCGAGCCATCGGTCGCCGGACCGGACCAGCCCAAGCAGCACGTTCAGGATCGGGTCGTCGGTTCGCGTCGGGTCGGCGCGGAAGAGCGCGCGGACCGGGGCGTAGAAGTCGGCGCCGTCGGCGACCTCCCGGACGCGCTCGACCTGCTCGCGGTTCGCCAAGACGCGGGACGCCCACGCGGCCGCCGCGGCGCTGGCGAGATCGGCCCGGGTGTCCACGTCGGGATTGTCGCCGCTGGCCGGGACCTCGTGCACGGCGTCCGGATGGGCAGCCAGCACGGGGCCGAGCCCGCGGTCGCCAAAGGCTTCGTCGGCGAGTCGGAAGGCGGGCCGGCGGAGCAGCACCGGGTTCCGGCCGCGATCGTCCTGGTAGACGGGCACGACGATGGGCCGCGAGGTCTCCGGGTAGGCGTCCAGCAGGGTCCGGATCGTCGCGGTTGTCACGAGCGGTTGATCGCCGAGGGCGATCAGGACGGCGTCCGCTTCCTGCGGCAGGGCGGCCATCCCGATCTGCAGCGAGGTGGAGAGACCGCGCTCGGGCGCGGGGTTGAGGACGCGACGTTCGGTCCGCCAGGCAATCGCCTGCTCGATGGCCGGCGCGTCGTGCCCGAGGACCACGGTCACGTCCTCGATCCCGGCGTCCGCCAGCCGGTCCAGGACGTGCTGCAGGATCGGCCGCCCCGCGAGCGGCGCCAGGAGCTTCCCGCCGCCGAACCGGGAGCCGGCGCCCGCCGCGAGAACGATGCCGGCAATGGTGCCCATGCTGCCCGCCGGCGACACCGTCGTCAGGCTCGGGCGTCGCCGGCGGCGGCCAGGGTCCGCTCCCGCATCGGGGCGCCGGACCCGCCGTAGCGCTCGGCCACGATCTCGGCCAGGATCGCCAGGGCTGTCTCCGCCGGCGCCCGGCCGCCCAGGTCCAGCCCGACCGGACCTCGGAGCCTCGCGAGGTCGGTGGCCGCGACGCCCGCCGCGAGCAGCCGCTCCCGCCGGTCGGCCTGGGTCTTGCGCGAACCGACCGCGCCAACGTACCGGCAGCCCCGCCGCAGCGCCTCGACGATCGCCGGCTCGTCGAACTTCACGTCGTGCGACAACACGGCGACCGCGTCGTTCGGACCGAGCCCGATCTCGTCGGCGACCTCGTCCGGCCAGCCGACGAGGAGCCGATCCACGTCCGGGAACCGCCCCGGCGTCGCGAACGACGCGCGCCCGTCGACGACCACCGTCTCGAAGCCGAGCTCGCGGGCGAGCCGGACCAGCGATCGGGCGACCTCGACGCCCCCGACCATGACCAGCCGCGGCCGGACCGGGAAGACCTCGATGAACAGCGATCGGCCGCCGAGCTCGACCGTCCTCGACAGCCCGCGACGCAGCGCCTCCGTTGCGGCGTCGACGAGGGCCTCGTCCAGATCGGCCGAGCCGAGCGAGCCGGCCAGGCGCCCGTCTTCCGCGACCACGAGCTTGGCCGCGGGCGGTTCGCCGGTGCCCGGCTGGTGCGGGCCGAACGTCCCGGGCGGCGAATCCGCGGGGAGCGGCGTGACGACCGCCACGCCGCGACCGTTCGCCCCGGCCGACCCGCGGGCTGCCTCGACCACGACGGCCGGGGCGACGGGCTCGACCAGGACGTCGATCGTCCCGCCACAGGCGAGCCCGACGTCCCACGCCTGCTCGTCGCTGATGCCGTACCGGATCACGCGTGCATTGCCGGTGCTCCAGGCGTGCCGGATCTCCTCGGCCGCCGCCCCCTCGACGCATCCGCCGCTCACGGAACCCGCGATCCGGCCATCCTTCGCGTAGAGCAGTACCGCACCTTCCGGGCGTGGCGCGGATCCGAATGTCCGGACCACCACGGCACGGCCGGCGGCCACACCGTCGCGCTCCCATCCAGAGAGCGTGTCGAGCAATTCCTTCATCGCAGTGGCCTCGCTGTACGTGGGTCCACGGGCTCGCCGCCGACGACGCCCGGCAGGCCGAAGACCAGCGGAGTGTCGGGCGGCAGGGCCGCATGGGCGGCGGCCTCGCTGCCGCGTCGCGTGTCGCCGGCCCTGACGCCGCCCAGGATCTCGCCGAGCCGTTCGAGACTGGCGACCGTCCCGGCCGGCAGGAAGTCGTCGATGTACGGGTAGGCGGCCCGCATCCCGCCGGCCAGCGGCTGGTAGCCGGGCGTGCCGGCCAGCGGGTTGAGCCACACGAGCCGATGGCAGTTGCGGCGCAGGCGGGCGGTCTCGGCGGCCACGATCGTGGGGTCGCCGCGGTCCCAACCGTCCGACACGACGATCACGACACCCGACGTCCGGAGCGATCGCCTCGCCCAGTGCTGGTTGAACGTCCGGAAGGAATCGCCGATCCGGGTGCCGCCCGCCCAGTCGTTGACCGAATCGGCCACGCGCGCCAGGGCCCGGTCGCGGTCGCGATCGCGCATGAGCCGCGTGACCCGGGTCAGCCGCGTCCCGAACACGAACGACTCCGTGTGGACCTCCGACGCCGCCGAGAGCGCCTGGATGAACCGCAGCAACAGTCGGGAGTGGCGTTCCATCGAGCCGGAGATGTCGCACAGCACGACCAGCGAGCGTGGCTCACGGATCTGCCGCCGCCAGACCCAGGCCAGCAGCTGGCCGCCGGTCCCCAGGTTCCGCCGGAACATCTGTCGCGTCGCCAGCCGGCGGCCGTGGTTATGGAGCTCGTAGCGACGCGTGCGGCGCCGCTCGAGCCGCGGGACGAGGAGATCGACCAGCCGTTCCGCCTCGCGCAGCTCGGCCGGCGTCATCCGGTCGAACTCGCGGTGGCGCAGGACCTCGCCGCGCGAGTACGCGTCGGGCGAGACGACGACGCCTTCGATCGGCGATTCGTCGTCGGGTCCCTCGTCGGAGTCGGACGGGATCGGCGTGCCGCGCTCCTCGCCGCGCAGCGTGGCCTGCTCGGATCCGGGCTCCGGCGGCGTCGCGCCGGGGGCCTCCTCTTCGGCTCCGGCCTCCTCCTCGCGACGGAGCGACGGCGGCTGGAACTCCTGGCCGGCGCTCCCGGCGCGCCGCCGCCACCAGCGATCGAACGCCGCGTCGTAGACCGGACGGTCATCCCGCCGCCGAACGAAGATCGCGGCGCCCGCCGCCCGGACCTGCTCACGGTCCGCGATGTCGACCAGGGTGAGGGCGCGGGCGAAGTCGACGGCCGCGCCCAGGTCGATCGACAGGTGCGCCGCCCGCAATGACCGGCCGAACCCGACCGCTTCGCCGAGCAGCCGGCGCCCGTCCACCTCGGGCCCCCAGGGCGCCTTGACGATGGCGGGATCGGTCATGGCTTGCACCTTGGGACGATCGCATCAGCCGCCGGCGGCGGCCTCGGTCAGGTAGCGCCGGGTGCCGTCGCCGCGGACGTGCCGGATGTCCTCCTCGTACTTGAGGACGACGCCGAGCGTCTCGTCGACGAGCTCCGGCGCGAGCTCGCGAGCACCCAGGGAGAGGAGCGCGGCCGCCCAGTCGAGCGTCTCGGCGATCCCGGGGACCTTGGTCAGGTCGGCCTGGCGCAGGCGATGGACGAAGGCCACGACCTCGCGGGCAAGGCGCTCGGGCGCGTCGGGCACCTTGGCGAGGACGATCTCGTATTCCTTCTGGGCCGTCGGATAGTCGATCCAGTGATAGAGGCAGCGGCGCTTCAGGGCGTCGTGGACCTCGCGCGTCCGGTTGGAGGTCAGGATCACGCGCGGCGGGCGTTCCGCCCGGATCGTGCCGATCTCGGGGACCGTCACCTGGAAGTCCGAGAGGATCTCGAGAAGGTACGCCTCGAACTCCTCGTCGGCCCGGTCGATCTCGTCGATCAGCAGGACCGGGGCGGTGCCCTCGGACGCCTCGAGCGCCTGGAGGAGCGGCCGGCGAATGAGGAAGTCGGGCCCGAAGATGTCGTGGGCGGTGGCCCGTTCGGCTTCGCCGCGCGCCTCGAGCAGCCGGATCTCGAGCATCTGGCGCGGGTAGTTCCACTCGTAGACCGCGGTGTTGACGTCCAGGCCCTCGTAGCACTGCAGCCGGATGAGCCGCGTGTCGAGCGAGGCGGCGAGCACCTTGGCGAGCTCGGTCTTGCCGACGCCGGCCTCGCCCTCGAGTAGCAGCGGCCGCTCCAGCTCGAGGGCAAGGAAGACGGCCGTGGCGACCGATCGGTCCGCGATGTAGTTGCGGCTCCGGAAGTCGTCCTGGATCGCCTCGATGGAGCGGGTGCCGGCGGGGCGTTGGTCTCGATCGCGCATCGTGGCCGCGATCCTACACGCCGAGCCGCCGGATCGCCCGACCGGGCGGCCTGGCGCGAGGAGGCGGACGCCGGCACGAACGGCTCGATCGGGTGACGGGTCCCGCCGGGCTCGTGGGCGCTTCTTGCGCTGCACGCCAGAGCAGGCGGCGCAAGCCGGCAACCTGGGCCTTTCCCCTGCTGGATCGGTCCCGCGGCGCAAGAATCGAGGCCGGGAGACCGGGCCTGCCGGCTTCGTCGGTCAGGTCTGTCATCCGGAGCAAGATCCGGGCCGCTGGGCGTCGGCCGCTGGGCGTCGGCTGCTGGACCCGGGCTGCTGGACCCGGGCTGCTGGAGCCGGCCGCTGGACCCGCGCCGCCGAACCGGGGAGCCCGGCTCGCACCCGGCGGTCACAGGACGACGATCCCTGAGGCGACCGGTGGCAGGCCCTCACGTAACGAGGCGAGCGTAGCTCGCGTGCTCAACGGGAACCCCGCACGAAGGGCATCGCGGTGTGCGGCCAGGACGCGCCGATTGCCATGGGTGTCCGCGACGAGCAGGACCACGATCTCCACTCCCCCGTCTCGGCGCTTGAGGGCGATGCGACGCTCGAGCGCCTGGAGGTCCGCCAGGCGCACCTCCGCCTCGACGGCAACGACCGTGCTTCCGAACCGGATCTGGGCATCCCAGGAGCGCAGGTCGCCGGGGATCGGCAACGGGACCTCCGTCCGCCAGCCTGCATGCGGGTTAACGACGGAACGGAGCCGTTGCAGCAGCGTCGTGTGTGCGACGTCGCGGACCGGATCGCCGTCGGGGTATGCCCGCGCAGAGAACCTCAGGCCAACCGCCGCACAGGCGAGCGCGAGTTGCGCCACGGAGACGTCGGTCAGCCGGCCTCGCTCGAGCCGACTGAGCACCGATTCGCTCAGCCCGACCGACTGGGCGGCAACGCGGAGGCTCAGTCCGGCGCCGCGTCGGGTCAGCCGGATCTCGGTGCCCGTCGATCGGGCGATGCGCAGCGCCTGGTCACGGCCTCGCTCGAAACGTCGCTCCACGGTGGCCACGCGCCATGGTCGCATCGGCGGCTCACCACGGCGTTATCCCCGCGCACACGCGGGCTCGGGTCCGCGGGTAGGCACGCGCCCGCCGCGGGTCCGCGGGTAGGCACGCGCCCGCCGGGGGTCGCGTGCCCGCCGGGTCCGTCCCACTACCCGTCCGGCGCGTCCAGCTCGCGTGCGTACGGCGGAAACCGGAACCGCTGGCTGCGGGTCAGGATCCCGCCGTGGCCGAGCTTGGCGACGGTCCGCTCCGAGGCCGGCTCGCCGGAGAGCAGCCGGGGCAGCAGCAGGTCCGCGGCGGTCGCCTTCGAGTAGGCGCCGCAGGTCGGCAGGCCCAGGATCGCGGTCCGCCCGACCCGCGCCAGCCAGAGCATCGATCCCGGATGGGCCGGCACGCCCCGCCGGACGATCCGCCCGCCGAGGGCCGCGATGGCCACGAAGCACGCATCCATCGGATCCGTGCTGGCGGCACCCGCGGTCAGGATCAGGTCGACCGCGTCCGGACCCCGAACGAAGGCGGACATCGCGGTGACGACGGTCTCCGGGTCGTCCTCGACGTAGGCGAACGAGACGATCTCCGAACCGAGCCCCTCCACCTTGGCGCGGACGCTCGCCTCGAACCGGGCCTGGGCCGTCGCCCGAACCGATTCCTTGACGATCACGCCAACCCGGCTCCGCACGAACGGCGCGACCCAGACCAGCGGCCGGCCGCCGAAGTCGGCCAGGCGGGCCCCCTCGTCGACCACTGCAGCCTCGACCAGGTGCGGCGCGACTTTCACGCTCGCGACGAGGTCGCCCGCCTCGACGACCTGGCCGTCGAAGACGGTGAACACCTCCAGCGGATCGATCCGGTTGAGCCGCTCGAGGTCGGCGATCCGGACGTTGGCGACGCCCGCGTACTGGGCGACGAGGTCGACGCGGCTCTGTACGGGGCCACGCGACCGGGCTCGGCTCCCGCGATCGCCAGCAGGTCGTCGGGGGACAGCCGCCGGCCCTTCGCCCAACGGGCGCCGCCGATCGCGAGGTCGCGTGCCAGGACCGACCCGGCCAGTCGAGCGGGCGGGCGCCGGCCCGGGGTGACCCGCTCGACGCGCACGCGTGACCGGCTCGCTCAGCCGAGCCGGGCGAGGGCGGCCTCGATCGCGCGTCGCGTGTAGACGGCGGCCATCGCCGTACGGTACTCCCGGCCCGCGTGGATGTCGCCGACGACGTCGATGCCGTCGGTGGCGTGCGCGGCGGCCGCGGCAAGGGACGCGGCGGAACGATCCGAGCCGGCGAGTGCCGCCTCCACGGCCCGAGCCCGGTACGGGTGCGGCCCGACGCCGGTCAGGGCGACGTTGGCACCCTCGATCGAGCCATCTCCGGCGACGAACACGACCACCGCCGCTCCGACCATCGCGTAGCCCGACGCCGGTTGCTCCAGCGACGCGTAGGCGGACCCGGCGTCGTCGCGCGGACCGGGCAGCCGGACCTCGGTGATCAGCTCGTCGGTCGCGAGCGCGGTGGAGAACGGACCCGTGAAGAACCCGTCCACGGGGATCGTCCGCTCTCCCCGGACGGAGCGGGCGACGATCTCCGCGTCGAGCGCCAGGAAACAGGCCGCGAGATCCGAGGCCGGGTCGGCGTGCGCGACCGCACCTCCGACCGTCCCGCGGTTCCGGACCTGCACGTCGCCGATGGTCGGCAGCGCGTCGGCCACCACGCCGTAGTGCCGTGCGGACGAGGCGGCGAGCTCGCTGTACGTAGTCATGGCCCCGATCGCGAGCCGCCCGTCGGGCAACCGCCGGACGCCCTTGAGCTCGCCCAGGCGACCGATGTCGACGAGCCGGTCGGCCGACCCGAGCCGGAGCTTGAGCAGCGGCAGCAGGCTCTGGCCGCCGGCCAGCAGCTTGACCGTGCCGCCGCCGTCCGCGATCGCCTTGAGGGCGTCGTCGAGCGTGGCCGAGCGCTGGTAGTCGAACGCCGCGGGGATCACGCCTGGCCTCCCTTCGAACCCTGGATCGCGCGCCACACGGTCTGCGCGGTGTACGGCATGTCGAGATGGCGGATGCCGAGCGGCCGGAGCGCGTCGACGACGGCGTTGGCGACCGCAGCGGTGCTGGCGATCGCGCCGGCCTCGCCGACGCCCTTGACCCCGAGCGGGTTGACCGGCGATGGCGTCACCGTCTCGTCCAGTTCGAGGTTCGGCAGCCAAGACGCTCGGGGCAACGCGTAGTCGAGCAGCGAGCCCGACTGGAGCTGCCCGTCGTCGCCGTAGATGGCGCCTTCCCAGAGTGCCTGGCCGACACCCTGGGCGATCCCACCGTGGAGCTGGCCGTCGACGATCATCGGGTTGATCTTCTTGCCGACGTCGTCGACCGCGACGTAGCGGACGAGGTCGACTTTGCCACTCTCCTCGTCAATCTCCACGACCGCGACGTGCGTCCCGAACGGCCAGGTGCAGTTCGTCGTGTCGTGGTAGGCCGTCTCGTCGAGATACGGCTCCATGTCCGGCGGCAGGCTGAACCCGAGGTCGATCGCGAACGCGATCTCCTGGATCGTCTTGACCTTGTCGGGCGAGCCCTTGACCCGGTAGCTGGCGCCGTCCACCTCGATGTCCTCGACGTTCGCCTCGAGCATGTGGGCGGCGTACCGGCGGGCCTTCTCGCGAACCTTGGCGGCCGCCTTGACCGCCGCGGTCATCCCCACCGAGCTGGTCCGGCTGCCGTACGAGCCGTAGCCGAACGGCGTGCCCTGCGTGTCCGAGTGCTGGACGATCACGTCCTCCATCGGCACGCCGAGCTCGTGGGCGATCACCTGGGCGTAGGTGGTCTCGTGGCCCTGGCCCTGCGGCTGGGTGCCGACGGTGGCGATGATCTTGCCGGTGAGGTGGACCTTGATGTTGGCCGACTCCCACATCGCCGCGCCCCAGCCCTCGCCGACCGCGCCGATCCACTTCGACGGTGCGACGCCGCACACCTCGATGTAGGTCGACAGGCCGACCCCGAGGAGCTTGCCGCGGGCCTTCGCCTCGGCCTTCTTCGCCGCCATGTCGGCGTAGCCGACAGTCGCGAGCGCCTTGTCCATGGCCGGCTCGTAGTTGCCCGAATCGATGAAGATCTTCTCGCCGTTGACCGCAGTCCCGAGCCCGGAGGGGTTGTCGTACGGAAACTGGTCCGGCGCCAGGAAGTTGCGGCGGCGGACCTCGGCGGGATCCATCCCGATCTCGGCCGCGAACAGGTCCATCGCCCGCTCGACAACGTAGGTCGCCTCCGGGCGTCCCGCGCCGCGGTAGGCGTCCACGAACGTGGTGTTGGTGTAGACCCCGGTGACCTCGCACGACACGTTCGGGAACTTGTACGGCCCGGCCAGGACCCGGCCGTACAGCGTCGTCGGGATGCCCGGGCCGATCGTCGAGAGGCGGCCGCCCAGGTTGGCGTAGGTCTTGACCCGCAGCCCCGTCACCTGGCCGTCGCGCGCCCCGGCGATCTCGAGGTAGGTGATGTGGTCGCGGCCGTGGATGGTGGAGCCGTAGCTCTCGCGCCGGCTCTCGACCCACTTGACCGGCCGGCCGCCGATGGCCTTGCTGGCGAACATGACCAGCGCCATGTCCGCGTAGCAGAAGATCTTGGTGCCGAAGGCGCCACCCACGTCCGGCGAGATGCAGCGAACCTTGTGTTCGGGGATGCCGGTCACGAACGCGGTCAGCAGCAGCCGCTGGATGTGCGGCGTCTGGCTCGACATCCAGACCGTGTACTCCTCGGTGCCCGGGTTGTACCAGCCGATGTCGCCGCGAACCTCCATCGGGTTCGGGATGAGCCGCTGGTTGACGATGCGCTGCCTGACCACGACCTCCGCGGCGTCGATCGCCGCGTCCGTGCCGGCCTTGTCGCCGACGTTCCACACGAAGACGACGTTGTTCGGGGCGTTCTCGTGGAGCTGCGGCGCGCCCGGCTGGGTCGCCTTCTCGGCGTCGACGACGGCCGGCAGCGGCGCCCAGTCGACGACGATGGCGTCGAGCGCATCGACCGCCTGCTCGGGCGTCTCGGCGATGACGGCGGCGACCCCCTCGCCAGTCCACTTGACACTGTCGGTCGCCAGCGCGCGCGGCGTGTTGACGTTGTTCTGGATCCCCGACGAGCCGCCGGCGGGCCAGGCCATCGGCAGCGGGTTGTACGGGATGTCGGCCCCGGTGATGACACGGATCACACCGGGCATCCTCGCGGCCGCCGACGTGTCGATCGACCGGATGTTGGCGTGGGCGTACGGGCTCCGCAGGATGGCCATGTGGGCCATGTTCTGGAGCTTGATGTCGTCGAGGTAGCGGCCCTTGCCGGTGATGAACCTGGGATCCTCGGTCCGCTTGACCGGGGAGCCGAGCATGTCGATGGCCATCGGTCTTCCCCTCAGCCCTGGGCCGCGACGGTCGCGCCGCCGGAGCGGATCACGCGGGCCGCCTCACGCACGGCCGCAACGATGTTCTGGTAGCCGGTGCAGCGGCAGATGTTGCCGTCGATCGCGTGGCGGATCTCGTCGTCGGACGGATCGGCATTGCGGGCCAGGAGGTCGGCCGCCGTCATGATCATGCCCGGCGTGCAGAAGCCGCATTGCAGCCCGTGCTTCTCCCAGAACGCGGCCTGGAGCGGGTGGAGCGTGTCGCCGTCGGCGAGGCCCTCGATCGTCCGCACCTCCGAGCCCTCGGCCTGGACGGCAAGCATCGTGCACGACTTCACGGCCATGCCGTCCACGTGGACCGTGCAGGCGCCGCACTGGCTCGTGTCGCAACCGACGTGGGTCCCGGTCAGGTCCAGGTCCTCGCGCAGGGCCTGGACCAGCAGCCGTCTGGGCTCGACGTCCAATTCCCGCGGGATGCCGTTGACCACGAACGTGATGTGTTCGCTCACGGACGAGAACCTCCTGCGACGCACTGGTGGGGACGTATCTGCGAGCGCTGAAGTCCTTGGAGGCGTGGATGGTGGCACCGGAGGCCCACGGAATCAAGCGCGCCCCGGCCGAGGTTCAGCGCCCGGGACGGCGACCTGCCCAGGTGCGCCGCGGCCTTCCCGAATGTGGCCGCGTGTCCGTACTCTGGGGTGCCTCCCCAACAGCGATTCACGGCCGAAGGCCCTTCACCCGGCGCTTGGGTGCTGCGCCTCCCAGGCGCCGAACCTGCGGCCAGCGACCCGCGCTGCCGGCAAACGGCGAGGTTCGAGCCCGGATTGCTGCCTGTCAGGCACAACCCCCGGTTCCGCCGCCAGGTCGGCGCCCGCGGTGCGTCGGCGTCCCTCCCCGGATCAGCGCCTGGAACGCCGACTCGGCGGCACAAACCGGCCCATGGCCGCGCTCCGGATGTCCACGGCCCGAGGATCGATCGACCGGCGGAGCTCGTCGGGCGGCAGGTCGGCGAGACGGGCCGCCTCGCCCAGGCGGCGCAGCTTCGTCATCGCCGCCTCCCAGGACAGCCGAGCCAGCGACCCCGCGGTCGCCAGGCCGACCCGGGCCGGCCCGCGCCCGGCCGTCGACGCCGCGTAGGCCGCCGCCCACAGCAGGACTTCCGGCGCGTCGTCCGAGCCCGCCTCCGGCGAGAGCGCGCCGCAGACGATCCCGCGGTCGGCGGGTGTCGCCACCACGAGCCGCCAGTTCTCGGGTCCCGCGATCAGGTCGACCGCGAGGCTGGCGTACGGGGCCGACAACAGCGTCTCGATCCCCGTCGCGTCGGCGTTGCCGCCGACGATCGCGAGCGACAGGTGCGTCCCCTCGACACCGGCGAGGAGCCGGCGGTGCGCGTCGCGGAAGAGCCGCCGGGCCGATTCGCCGGCGCCGATCTCGATCGCCGCCGGCTCGTGGACCTCGATCAGCGGACAGCCGGCCGCGGCCAGCGCACGGAGATCCGCGTTGAGCGCCTCCGCCGCGGCGAGGACCGCCGCCCGATCCCCTCCCCGCGCGGCGGTGAGCGGCCCGATCACGTCCTGCTTCGCGGCGCTCGACGTCAGCCCGGCCATCGCCAGCCACCGGTCGAGTGGCGAGCGGCCGGTCTCGAGCCCGCCGTCGGTGACCGGCTCGAGACCGGCGACCTCCTGCGCCCGGACCGCCGCCTCCACGAGCTCGAGATCGCTCGCTCCGGGCGGCATGGGTGGGCGCGGCAGCGACCCGAGCAGCGTGGCAAACATCGCGTGGCGCTCCCAGGCGGCAGGCCGCGTCCGTTCTGGCCCGCCGGCGGCGCCGCTCGCACCCAGCTTACGTCGCGCGCCGAGCCGGGCGGGCGCGCGCGGCCGTCAGCCTCGGTCGCGGACCAGCGCGATCGCCGCGGCGACGCCCGGATCGCCGGTCGCGACGCGCCCCTGCCGTTCGGCGGTCCCGATGGCCACGCCGGCGGCGACGACCGCCACCAGCCCCACCAGGGCGATCAGCTCGAGGACGGGCGCGGTGCCAGCGCGCTGGGGGGAGGCCGGCGTCCCGGCCGGTCGAGACCAGAACGACGACAGCGTCGGCACGCCGCTCGGCACGACGAGCGCTCCCATCCACAGGCCGGCGACCAGGCCGCCGATGTGGGCGAAGTTGTCGATGACCCCCGAGAGGGCGAGCCCGAAGACGAGGTTGATGACGATGAGGGTCCCGATCTGGCTGACCAGGCCACGGCTCTGGCGGTCGACGGGGTGATGCAGCCGGCCGGCCGAAAGAAGGATGCCGAGGAGCCCGAACACGGCCCCGGACGCCCCGACCGCGAAGTTGCCTGGCCCGAAAAGGAAGCTGGCGGTGGAGGCCGACGCCGCGAAGAGGAGATAGAGCGCGAGGAATCGCAGCCGACCGTACCACCGCTCGACGATCGGTCCGGTCAGCCAGAGGGCATACATGTTGAAGAACAGGTGGAGCGGATCGATGTGGAGCAGCGTCACCGTCCAGAGCCGCCAGTACTCGCCGTCGGCCACGGCAGCCTTGTCCAGCTGGAGTAGCTGGGTGACCTGTGCCCCGTCCGTCCACAGCCACGCGGTCAGGGTCACGATGGAGGTCAGGCCAAGGATCGCAAGGGTCACCGTGATCAGCGGGCCGTCGCCCCGGCCGGCCGCGAAGTACGTCCGCGCGGCCCGGGGGTCGCCGGTCTCCTTGGTCAGCCAGCCCAGGCGGTTGGCGATCTCCGGCTTGTCCTCGCGCGGCGCCCGCTTGTCCGCCTCGCGATAGGCGGCGATGGCGCCGGGCAGGTCGCCCGCGCGCACTCGCGCGGCCGCGACGTTGCGCCAGGCCGCATAGGTGGACGGTGTCTCGCCGAGGCGCAGGACCGCCGACCAGGTCGCGACCGCCGCCGTCTCGTCGTCGAGCCGGTAACGAACCTCGCCGAGCCCGAGCAGAGCCGCCGCGGTGATCGTCGGATCGTCGAACCCGACGACGCGAGCATAGTGCTCGCCTGCCGCCTGGAAGTCGCCCGTGGCCAGCAGCTGCGCCGCGCGGTCGAGCATCGCCAGCGCGTCGTCGCGGCTGAGGGGCCCACCGGTACGGGGGTCGGGCACGCGGATCGGCGGCCGGGTCTCGTCCATCGCGCGGACGATACTAGACTTCGGGCCGTGTGCGGTCGGTTCACCCAGCAGCGGCCGGCCTCGGAGCTGGCCGAAATCTTCGGGGCGGAGTCGCTCGTGGACGACCCCGGCGGCCACTACAACGTGGCGCCCACGGACGAGGCGCTCGTGGTCGTCCAGCGCGACGACCGGCGTGCGGTGACGGCGTATCGCTGGGGCCTGATCCCCCACTGGGCGACCGACCCGACGGCCGGCTCGCGGATGTTCAACGCACGGGCCGAGACGCTGACCGCCAGCCCGGCGTTTCGCGAGGCGTTCCGGCGCCGTCGCTGCCTGGTGCCGGTGGATGCCTTCTACGAGTGGAGACGCGAAGGCCCCGTTCGCCAGCCGTACCTCGTCAGCCGGGTCGACGAGCGGCCGCTCGCGCTGGCGGGGCTGTGGGCGGGCTGGCACGATCCCGCGACCAACGCCGTCCGCCGGACCTTCACGATCGTCACGACCTCCCCGAACCTTGCCCTCGCGGACCTGCACGATCGGATGCCGGTGGTCGTCGCCGACGATGCCTGGGCTCGCTGGCTGGGCCCGGCTACCGACGCGCTCGACGAGCTGATCGGCCTGCTTCAGCCGAACGAGGCGGTCGACCTGCGGATCCAGGCCGTCAGCCGCCTGGTCAACGACGTCCGGCGGGACGGTCCCGCGCTCGTCGTGCCGCTGGCCGGCACGGCCTGAACCCGCCGCTCAGTCGGCGACGGCCTGGGTCCAGCCCTCCTCGGCGATCGACGAGCGAAAGGCGTCGGCCGCGTCGGAGCCGTCGTCAAGCGCGGCCGCGAACCGTCCGACCAGCGCGGCAAAGTCACCGTCGGCGTCGTCGGTGGGCGCCTCGAACACGACCGCGTCCGGCGGCAGCCCCGGCGGCGGCTCGGCACCGGGCCCGACGACCATCACCAGCCGCGCTCCGTTCCAGGTTGCCGCCTCCCCGACGACGCGGACGACGTCCGGGGACGCCGGCTCGGCCAGGACGACGACGCCGTAATTCGTCAAGTACCGCAGGCCCAGGTCGACGTCCCCCGCGTCGAGTGACGGGACCGAGGACGGCTCCGGGGCCCCCGGTCCGGACGCCTCGTCTTCGGGGAGCGCAGGCTCCAGATCGTCAGTCGAAGGTTCGGGGACCAGCGCCGTCGGCCGGGCGGGATCGCGGAGGAGCGCCACGTGGCCGACGCCGCCCCGGGCGAGGCCGAGCAGCAGCGCGTCGGCGGCGGGATCGTCCCCGGTCCGGCCGACGAGCTAG
>JACQEF010000081.1 GCA_016200745.1 Chloroflexota bacterium
CGCGAAGCGCTGTCGGCGGCGAGCAAGGAGCTCCGAGGCGCGAGCGAGGAGCTGCGCGAGCTGGCCCACGGGCTTGATCCCGCGATCCTGCGCGAGTCCGGGCTCGGGCCGGCGATCCGCTCGCTGGTGGACCGCTGCCCCACGCCCGCGTCGCTCGAGCTGCAGATCGACAAGCGCTTTTCGCGGCCGGTCGAGACGACGGCCTACTTCGTGGTGGCTGAGGCACTCGCGAACGTCACGAAGCACGCGCTGGCGAGCAACGTCGTCGTCCGGGTGCGAGCCGACGCCGGTCTGCTCGTCGTCGAGGTCGAAGACGACGGACGGGGCGGCGCAGAGACGGCCCGCGGGTCCGGACTGCGGGGGCTGGCCGATCGCGTCGCCGCGGCGGGCGGCCGGTTCGATGTTGGGAGTGGCGCTCGGGGCGGCACGCGGGTGGCCGCCGAGCTGCCCATCCCGGCATGACCAACACGACCGGCCGACCCGACGCGCTGCGAGTCGTCGTCGCCGACGACTCGGTGCTGCTGCGCGAGGGCATCGTCCGGATCCTGGAGCGGGCGGGGCACGTGGTCGTCGGCGTCGCGGATAACGGCATCGAGCTCCTCAGGATCGTTGGGGCGACCACGCCTGACGTGGCGATCGTCGACATCCGCATGCCCCCGACCAATACCGACGAGGGCCTGGCGGCGGTCCGCGAGATCCGGAGGCGGCACGGCAGGTCGATCGCGTTCCTCGTGCTCTCGCAGTATCTCGAGCCCGCCTTCGCTCAGGAGCTCGTCATGGAGGTCGGCGGCGGGAGCGGCTACCTGCTCAAGGAGCACGTCGCGGACACCGACCTCTTCGTCGACGCCGTTCGGCGCGTCGCCGGCGGCCAGGTCGTGATCGACCCGGACATCGTCGCTCGACTCCTCCGACCGCCGGCGAGGCAAGCCCTCGACGAGCTCACCCAGCGGGAGCGGGCGGTGATTGGGCTCCTGGCGGAGGGCCGATCGAACCAGGCCATCGGCGAGCGGTTGCAGATAGCCACCAAGACCGTCGAAACCCATGTCAACGCGATCTTCTCCAAGCTCGCGCTCGAGCCGGCAGAGGACGACAACCGGCGCGTCCTCGCGGTCCTTGCCTACCTCCGGGCTCGGCCCGATCGAGGCGCCGGCTAGAACGGTCGCGGGAAGAACGAAGGAGCGTCGGATGCACATCATCAACACGGACGGCTTGGCGTTGATAGGACCGGGCTCGGAGTGGCTGTGGACGGCGCTCCAGTTCTTCGCGCTGTCGTTCACCGGACTGGCGATCCTTCGCCAGGTTCGGTTGCAGGCCACATCCAATTCGCTGGCGATGGGCGTCCGCTTCGCGGATTCGTTCAGGATCGAGCTGACCCGCTTCAAGGCTGTCGCCTTGATTGACGTCGCTCGAGACAGCCGAGTCATGACCCCGGCAATTGATCGAGTCGGCAGCTGGTTCGATGGGACGGCGTCGGGGATCCATAACGGCCACCTCCCGGCCCTCATGGGATGGCAGGAATGGGGTGTTCCGGCTCAGATGTTCTGGGCGGCATTCGGGCCTGCCTTGCACGAACGCCGAAAGCTCGAGCCAGGTCAATGGAAGGAGTGGGAGCACTGGCTCGGCGACGTGATCGTCAGGGATCGCAAGGCCGGCATCGTGCAGGATGTCAGTCAGGCTGCGGTCGCTCGCTGGATCCCCGAGGCGATCGCCTACTACATCGAGGCACTCCGCCTGAGCGACGAGGACAGGCGCGGCGTGATCCCCACGTGGCCAATCCCCGAGCCGTCGAGCGAATCGACGGACAAGGACCTACC
This sequence comes from Chloroflexota bacterium, assembly GCA_016200745.1. Taxonomy (GTDB): domain Bacteria; phylum Chloroflexota; class Limnocylindria; order Limnocylindrales; family CSP1-4; genus SPCO01. The sequence goes on from JACQEF010000081.1 coordinate 1,815, forward strand.
GACGTGACAATCGGGCACTCTGCGTGACCCAGGAGAGTCTGACGTTCTAGATTGTCAGGCTAGGGACCTGCTGGCAGGCCGGCCCAATGGATTGCGGGTGATCATGGTGGCTCGCGGATTGGCTGCGCAGGAGACGGCACGGTACCTGCGACGGTGTGCTCGACTGCGCAGCCTGTACGGTCGGACGTGAACGCATCAACGGCCCCGACAGGGCCGCTGCGCACGCGGATTTCGGCCCTCCTCCTCGTGGTCGTCGGATTCCTCGGTGGTCTGGCGTTCGGGTATGGAGCATCGGTTCCGGTGTTCGGCTCGGACTCCGCCAGCCTCGTCTTCCTCCCCATCGGCGCAGTCACCATCCTGGTCCTGGTGGCCGTCCTGTTGGGCAGGACAGTGCGGCGGCCATCGCTGATATCAGTCGGTCTCCTGATCACCGTCGTCGCCGTTGCCGTTCTCGGCGACCTTGCCGGCCCCCGCGCCGCGGGTTCGCTCCGCCGCGCTTCGGGAACCGCCTCGGCGACGACGGTGGCAAGTGGGGCTTCGGTCTGGTCGGGCGCGGTGACGTGCGAATGGCGTCAGGGCGAAACAACCATCGGCGATATCGGTGGGCTGAAGGTCCCGCTCGATGCCTCCGCGAAGCAGCAGCTGCTGCTTCCCGCCGGTCCGGCTCAGGTGACCGGCATCACCTGGGCGCACTCGCCGATTGGCCCAGGCGGCAAGGTCATTTCCATGACGGACGTTTCGTTCGAGGTCTCTCCATTCGCCGGCGGTCCTGCCGGCGTGGGCACGCTCGACACCGAGAGCGACAACCGGAGAAGCGGGACCGCAACGTCGAACGGTCTTGGCATCACGGTCACCTGGCGGTGCGATGGCGGCCCCTAGCAGTGACCCTGACCGCGCGGATTGCCGGCTAGCGAGGATCGTCGTCAGCTGCTGCTTGACGTGTCAAGAGCGATGAGATGGACCGATCGTCGCCATGCTGATGGGCTTCGAACTAGAGGGCCAGCGTTCGCTAGCGGGGGTACCGGGCGCTGGCGTCAGCGGCCAACCCACCCCCGATTGGCGCCGGTGCACCCGGTCGAGCAACAACCGCGATGAGACCCGCAGCCAACGGCAGGACGGCGCCCCACGCCAAGAAGCCGACCGAGACCACGGGACTATCCAGAATGAGTCCGAGTGCGCACACGAGACCGAGCACCCCATAAGTCCCAAACATCCGCGCGATCCAAGCGTGCAATCCCGGCCCGCGCAGGACCGGGACGAGACACAGCGCAGCCAGGCCGAGGAAGAACCCCCAGCCCAGGATCTCGAAGGCGAACATCGCGGAGCGCGGGTCATACGGCAGGAAACGGCGGAGATCACCAACGTCGTCGGCGGCGATGCTCTGGCGGACGATCGTGAGCTGGACGAAGCGGTTGATCGTGACGGCGACGGCGAACATCGCGGTGAACACGACACTCAGTCGGCTAAACGGCCGTCGCTCGAGCGGGGTGCCTACGTCGATCCCAACGACGAGGACGACGAGGAGAATCGCCGAGGCGATCGTGTCGAGCGCCGCGAAGGATTCGATCGGCTCACCTGGCGGCAGGGTCAGCGAGCCGAGCGCCGCCGCCGAACCAAGGACCGCTGCGTAGAGCACCCCGATCGCCGCCAGCAGCAGCGAACTCCAGAAGACCATATGGGTCGCCACCGGGCCACCTGCCGGCAGTTCGGTCTGAAGCTCGGGTTTCGCCATGGCGCGCCTCCAACGACCCGGGGCGCCAGGAGAAGTCTAGTGTGCTGCGACGGGTCGGTCGTGCGGCGAGATCGCGAGCCATTCCATCCAGAAGGTGTGGGGCGGGAATCCGAAGGCGATGGCCACCAGCTCACGCGCCAGCGAGAAAACCGGTGGCGCGCCCGGAGGGAACCGAGCGCGCGGTCCCAACCCTTGAGGTCGACGGGGTGGCGGAGCTTGTCGCGGCCCTCCGAGCAGCCTGAGGCGCACGTCGTGTGACGCTTACGACCGTGATCGGGCGTGCGCCCGTCGAGCCGCTCGAGCTATCCGGACGTCATGCGGCGACCGATCGCGTCATCTTCCCGGCACTGAACTCCTCTATGGTCGCCGAGCCCGACGCAACGTCGCCGACCAGCTGGCACTGATCGTCGCCCCGTGCCCACATCATCGTGATCGTCGACCCACGAGAGGTGACCTCTAGTTCACCACCGAATGCAGGGTGCTCGTTGCGCAGCTTCACGAGGTCGAGGATTCGGCGCACGAGCGGAGTCGCGAGCCTGGCTTCGATTTCGCCCCAGCTGAAGTTGTGGCGGTTGATCGCGCGGCCATCACCTGATAGCCGAACCGCCTCGTGGTCGTTGCGACCCGCCAGCAAGCCCACGTAGTAGATCTGCGGAATACCGGGAGCAAACAGCTGGATCGCGCGAGCCAGCAGATAGCGGTCGTCGTCGGCACCAAGCGCGTCGTAGTACGTGGCGTTGAGCTGATGGACCGCGACACCGCCAGACGCATGGGTGTCCGAGATGATCTTGTTCACATTCCCGCCTCGGCCCTGAACGACATCGGCCAGGCGAGACATTTCGACGGGCTCCAAAAGGCCCTCGAGATCGGGGCGAACTGGGATTCCATCATGGCAATCGAGGGTCGTGAACTGGCGGCTCGGTGATCCCGTCAGGTGACGACACAATCGACTCACGGCCCCGGTCTCGAACGCGTCAAGGACCAGCGCTGGCAATTCGAAGTCGTATGTCCAGTAGTTGTGTGCCGCGAGCTTCATGCGTGTCGGCGGGGCGTCGTGGATTTCGGGAAGGACGACAAGTCCAAACGACTCGGCAACCGACCCCACCCAATCGAGGAACTCGTAGATCTCGGGCTCCACCATGAAGCAGCTCGTGCCTGACTTCTTGATCACGTATCCCACGGCATCGAGCCGGACGATTCGAATGCCCTTGGACGCGAAGAAGCGGAGCCAGGCCGTGATCAATCCGCGAGTAGCGGGCGAGGTCACGTCGAGATCGATCTGCTCCGACCAATCCCTTGTACCGAATGTGGTCCAGACTCGCTCGCGCTCGCCCGTCTCCTTGACGATGACGTCGCTGAATGGCGCATCCGGCTTTCTCAAGAAGATCGGGGCGATGTCTCCGATCGGTGGATCCCCGTCCGGCCAGACCTTGTCAAGCGTGATGAACAGGTCCGCGTGCGGTGATCGGCGACCGCGACGGACGAAGTCCTCGAACTCGGGCGAGCGACGCGAGATGTGGTTGACCATCAGATCAAGGACGACGTCGTGCTGCTCGGCGAGGCGCTCCACGTTCGCCCAGGAGCCGAACCGCGGATTGACCTCGAAATAGGTGGTCGGAGCGAATCCTCGGTCGCCCGAGGACGGAAACGGCGGCAGAACGTGGATCCCGGTGAAGAGGCCCTTCAAAGGCCCTCGCAGCAGCAATTCAATGGATGCGAGGTCGCCACCCATGGAGTCTGGATAGGTTAGGAGCTGCGGCCCGTGGCGCACTGGGGAACCTCGATCGAATGGTCTTCGGACAGAGTGCTGCTGGCGCCTATATGTCAAGACTCGACCCGAGCGCCTGGGTCAATACTCGCGCACGAGCGTCGCCATATCCGCCCATCTGGTTGCTCAGATAGGCGAATCCGACCTGATGCTCCGCGTCCGCAAATGCCAGCTGGCCACCCGCTCCGGCATGGCCGAAGCAGCGGTTCCCGAGCATCGGCTGCGACGGCGGAGAGGCCAGCTGAAATCCCGTGCCCCACCTCGCCCCATCGTCGGGCATACCCGAGAGTTGTGGGCCCGCCGACCGCTCGGTCGTCGCGTCGGCGATCGAGGCCGGTGACAGCAATGGCGGCCCACCAATCTCGGAGACGCAGCCGGCGTAGAGACGCGCCAACGATCGGGCGGTGCTGATGCCGTTCGCCGCGGGGATCTCCCCCGCCTGGATTGCCGGGTCGTTGAAGGTGACTACCCCGTCGAGCGCAGGAAACGCGAACGCCCCGCCCACGGTGAGGCTCCGCTCGATGTCGGGATTGCGCTGCGATGCTCGAGCCGCGTCGCGGGCGGCCCGCGAGTCTTCATCCGCCAGCGGAGGCTCCATCCAGGCGACAGCCGATCGCTCGGAAGGATAGAGGCCCAGCCACGTGTCCAGGCTCAAAGGGACACCGATGGCCCTCCGAAAATAGATCCCGGGCGTGACGCCTGTGACCCTTCGGATCACCTCTCCGATCAACCAGCCCGACGTCATCGCATGGTAGAAGTGGCCGGAACTCGACGCGGAGGCTGGGCGCTGTCGTTCGATGGCCTCGATCACCGGCGTCCACGCGATCACCTCATCAAGCGTCAGGTCTGAATCGAGACACGCCAACCCGGCTCGATGCGTCATGGTCGACCGCACCGTGACTGCGTGCTTGCCCATCTGGGCGAACTCAGGCCAGTAGTGGGCGACCGGCCGATCGAGATCCAGCTGCCCTTCTTGGACGAGGAGGTAGACGCAGATAGCGAGCACTCCCTTCGAGCAAGAAAAGATGACGGCTTCTGTGCCTTTCTCCCAGGCTCGACCCGTGCGCGAGTCCGCAACGCCGCCCCAAAGATCGACGACCTTTTCCCCCCCGACATACACCGCGACGGCGGCGCCGAGGTCATGGCGGAGTGCGAAGTTCTCCGCGAACGCGTCCGCAACGCGCGTGTACCCGGGATCTGCGGTGCCATTGATCGGCGGGTGCATAGCGTGTCAGCCCTTCACGGAGCCTTGCAAGAGGGCTGATGTGATCTGCCGCGAGAAGATCACGAACACGATCAGCGTTGGCAACAGGATCAAAACCGACCCGGCACAGAGCAGAGGAATATCCGTCGCCCATTGGCCCTGGAACGCCCCCAACGCCCCGGCCATGGTCCGCTGCGTCGGGTCCTCAACGAGCACTAGGGCAAGGAGAAACTGATTCCAGGTCCACACCGTGAGGAGGATTCCGAGCGAGACGACCGCGGGGCGCGCGAGTGGGACATGGATCCGCCAGAACAGATCCCAGGTGCCGGCGCCGTCGGCCCGCGCCGCCTCGGAGATCTCTCGTGGGACGCTGACGAAGTGGGCCCGCATCCAGAACACCGCGAACGGCATGTACAGCCCGATGAGCGGGAGGACTATCGCGAGCCGAGTGTTGTACACGCCGATCGAGCGTTCGAGGTAATAGAGCGGTGTGATGATCCCTTCGAATGGCAGGGCAAGGCCGAAGATGAAGAGAAGCATCAACGCGCGAGAGCCTGGGACCCGCAGGTGGCCAATTGCGAATCCGGCCATGGCGGCGATCGCGAGGGAGATCGGCACGACCTCGAGCACGATCTGAACGCTCGAGGCCAGCAACTTGTCGATCTTCGCCACGCGGAAGGCTTCCGCGAAGTTACCCCATTGCGGATCCGCGGGCCAATCGAGCCCAGTGGGAACCGATTGCGACGGGTGAAGGGCGGTCGTCAGGAGGCTCACGAAGGGGACGATCGTGAACGCCATGAGAAGGACGAGGATCGCTCGACCTGTTAGTAACTCGGCGCGGCCAACCCTCACGATGCGGTCCCCCGGTTGAGGCGTTGGAGCGGCAGGATGACGACGAGGACGATCACGACGAGGACGACAGCGAGGGCTGATGCGACACCGATTTGACGGCCAAAGAACGCCAACGTGTAGATCTGGAGGCCCGGCACCATTGTGGCTCGACCGGGCCCGCCACCCGTTGAGATGTAGACGATATCGAAGCTCGCCAGCGCCGCGATGATCGTGACGGTGATGCAGACGACGATCTCGTTGCGAAGGCTCGGGATCGTGATCGCAAAGAACTCGTTGACCGCACTCGCGCCGTCGATTCGAGCGGACTCGTACAACCCGGGATCGATCTTGCCCATCCCCGTGAACAGGAGGACGGTGCAGAAGCCCAACAGGACCCAGAACCCGATCAGGCCGACTGCCGGCAAGGCGAAGTCGAAGTCGCCCAGCCAGGCTCGAGTAATGGCGCCCAGGCCGATCCCACCGAGAACCTCATTGAATGCCCCAGTCAACGATAGGACCCAGTTCCACACAATCCCGGCTGCAACGAGGGGGATGACCTGGGGAAGGAACAGGACGGTTCGAGCCATTGTGCCGAGCAGTCCTCCTTCTGATCGCCGCAGGATCGATGCGACGACGAGCCCGACGAACACGGGTAGCAGGCTGAAGAACGCGATGAGCCGAAACGCATTGAAGAGCGTATCGGTGAGCACCGGATCGGTGAGGACTACGCGGTAGTTGTCCAGGCCAACCCACTTCGATGGTCCGATTCCATCCCACCGATACAGCGAGTAATTCAGCGTCAGGGCAAGGGGCTGAAGGACAAATGCCGCGTACATGAACAGGGCCGGCAGGACGAAGAGCCAGCCGACAATGGTGCCTCGGCGGACCCTAGCGATGGCGAGGGTCCGCCGAGGGTGCCGCTGGTCGGACCCCGGTGGAGGAGCGGGCTCGATCCGATCAGCGGACGCGGTCACTGCTGGGCCAACTCCTTGAGGTACTCCACCTGCACGGCCTTGAGAAGGCCGTCCGCGGTCTGCTTGCCGCCGACCAACTTCTGGAGCTCAGGCGTCCATCCTTGGGCAAAGATCGAGCCGGTCGAATTCGCGATGAAGTCCATCGCACCATTTGACTTCCCGACTTCCGCGCCAACCTGAAGAGTCTGCGTCGTAACCGATGCCGCATCGACGGTCGGCATGGCGAGATCGCTAGGACCGCCTGGGTTCGATCCCTGGTTCGTTACGTTGATCTGGCGCGCTGTTGGGTTGGTCGAGACCCAGTTCAGGAAGAAGGCGGCACAGTCCGCGTGCTTTGCGCTAGCGGCAATGCCATAGGTCAGCGGCGCAGACATCGCGCCGAGTGGGCCGCCGGCGGTGCCTGGCGGGAACGCAAAGAACCCGACGTTGCTCGCCATGTCCTTCGTGTAGGCGCCGTTCTGCCAGTCGCCGTTGAACGTGAAGACGCCTTCATCCTTGGCGAATCGGCCTGCCGCAGCGGTGTACTCGATGGCATTCACGTCCTTTGGAAAGTAACCGGATGTGATCCATTGAGCCAGGTGCTGCGCCGCGGTCAGGTTCGTGGGCGTGTCGATCGTGCTGTTTGGCTTCTGAAAGATCCAGTCGTTGATCGGCTGGACCGGACCGAAGGCGGCCATGAGGTCCTGGAGCGGGAACGCAAGCCCACCGCCACTTGCCGAGTCGTTCCACTGCATGATGGGAACCAGCCCGGCAGCCTTTGCCTTCGCGAGGAGATCCTCGAAGTCTGCGACCGTTGCGGGCGGCTGGGTCATCCTGATCTGCGCAGCCAGCTTCTTGTTGTAGAAGACGCCCGTCATGCTGAAGTTGAGGCCGAACCCGTAGAGGGTGCCGGCGCCCCTTGTCCCGTCAGCACCGACTCGGTTCTGCGTGAACTGGGATTGCGGCCACTTGTCCCAGCCGAACGCTGTTGCGTACGGATCCAGGTCCTTGAGCAGCTTGTCCTTGGCCAAGGTGACCAGTGACGGCAGTCGAATGAGATCTGGAGGGTTGCTGCCGGACAGGATCCGGGCAGACGATGACATCAGGTTTGCGAACTGGTCCGTGCTGATGCTGAACGTGACATTCGGGAATTGCTTCGTGAACTCTTCGCTGAGTTTGTTCGGCAGGTCGAATCCCGTCTCGAACAAGACCGTCAACTGCACGGGGTCGGTGCCGCAGGTTGGGAGCGCGGCGACCGCCGTTGCCGATGGACCGGCACTAGCGGTCCCGGACGGACTGGACGGCGCGCTCGACGGCGCCACCGTCGCCCCTGGCGCACAGGCGCCGACAATAACGGCCAGGCCCGCGAGAGCGGTCGCGAGGGTCATTGAGTGTCGACGGGAGCGGCGCGGGACCAGCGACCTGTCGCGATTGGCAAGAGACATGTAGGTCCTCCTCCGTTCAGATGTGACGATGGGTGCGCCCGATCCTTCAGGGTTCGCGTGGTCCTCCTTCCAGGGATGCCGTCGTCCGCCGTCGGACGAGGTGAGGCTCGAGGACGACCATCTGCGGGGTTGGAGCACGCTCGGTGATCTCGGCCATCAGGAGCTGCGCGCCCGCCCGCCCCGACTCGAAGAGTTGCTGACGGATGGTCGTCAGCCCGACGAAGTCGCTAGCTTCGATGTCGTCATAGCCGATGACGGACAGGTCGTCGGGCACGTGCAGCCCAAGGTCCTGGGCGGCTGCGAGAACACCGAGGGCCTGGGTGTCGCTCGCCGCGAAGATGGCCGTCGGCCGGGATGGACGCGAGAGCATCACGACAGCAAGTTCGTGAGCCTCGTAGCGCCCATGACCACCCATCGCGATGTGGTCGGATATGGGCTTGATGCCGGCGCGGCTGAGCGTCTGCTGAAAACCAGCGAATCGGTCCTTGCTCGACGTGAACCCAAACGGATTCTCGAACGCATCGCCTACGAAACCGATCTGTCGATGCCCAAGATCCAGCAGATGCTCGGCAGCGAGCGCACCTCCTGCGACGTCGTCGCCGAGCACGCGAGGCAGCGTTGTCGTGTTCTGGCGAGCGTCGACGAACACGATCGGAACATCGGAATGTTCGAGTCGCGCAACGTCCTCTTCCGGCGGCGGTAGCGAGACGACGATCAGGCCATCGGTGCGCTGCCGGAGGGGCAGGGTCCGGAAGTACTGGTTCCGCTTTTCGATCGACTCGACGTTATAGATCACGAGATCGAACTGACTGTCGGCAAGACTTGCGTCGATGCCGCGAAGCCGCTCCGCCGCCTGGGGGCGCGTGAGGAACGAGGTGACGACCGTTATCGTGAGGGTCCGGCCAAGGCTCAGGTTCCGTGCCGCGCTGCTCGGCGTGTAACGGAGATCCTCCATGACCTCGAGGACCCTTCGCCGTGTCGCATCGTTCACGACGTCACGGCCATTGAGGACGCGTGACGCGGTCGCGACGCTGACGCCTGCCTGCCTCGCGACGTCCCGGATGGTCGTCTGCTTCTTCATCGGGACTCAATGTAACCGGTTACATGAAACCGGTATCAGCAGGGTATCACCCCTTGTCAACTGCCCTCGTTCCTGGCCCCAGGAGCGCCCTTGAGCAAGGCGGGCAATGCCATTCGGCTGCGTTCCTGCGAGTGTTCGACTTCGAGCGCCGAAAAACGGTGGCATCGCGGGCGCTCTCGGGATACGCGTCCGCGACAGACGAGTGTGCGGTCCGCCCGACCCGCGCCGGCGGCGCTCGATGCTCGCACGTGGCGTGTGATGCTCGAGCCGTAGGCTGCTCAGGCGTGGACGAACTTCTGCGCAATCCGCAGCGTTTGGACGCACGGGTTGCGAACGAAGCCCTCTATCTCGCTGAGGAGTCTTCGTCCCCAGACTTGAGGCCGTGCAGGCGACGCGCTCGCGGAGGCCGCGATCGTTACGCCAAACGACCGTTTGCAGCATCTGGCCCGTCGCTGGGTGCCGGACGATGCCGCTGTGTGCCGGTCGGCTGAGTTCAGGAGTGGCGCGCCCGGAGGGACTCGAACCCCCGACCCTCTGATCCGAAGTCAGATGCTCTGATCCGCTGAGCTACGGGCGCGTTCCGGTAGGGTACCAGCGAACGCTGGCCGGTCCCGATGGAACCGGCAGGTGCCACGATGCGTCAGGAAGGGAATCCGCCCGGTCCCCAGCCGGCGGATCCCCACAGGGCTGAGGAGGGCGGGCTCCTGCGATCGGTCGGGCTCTGGCGAACCGTGCTGCGGCGGATTCGGGCCGACTGGCCGGTCGCCGCCGCGGCCTGGCTCCTCCTCCTGTGCGCCACCACGCTCCTGACCGGCGGCGCCCTGTACGGAGACACGGTGGCGCTGGGCGGGCTCCGGGCGGCCATCGCCGCCGCACCCGTCACGGATCGGTCCATCGTCGTCACCTCGGATGCCCCGGCATCCCAGGCCGGGACCCTCGATCGCGGCATCCGGCCCGAGCTCCAGCGCGCCCTCGCCCTCCCGGGCGGATACGTCGCGCGCATCGCGTCCTCGCCGCCCTTTGCCGACGCGTTGGCCGATCCGGCCACCGTCCGGACCCTCACTGCGTTCGCGAGCTTCGAGGGCATCGAGGCCCGCGCGACGCTCGCCTCTGGGCGCTGGCCGACGGCCGGGGCGACGCCCCAGGAGGCGACCCTATCAGAGGCGGCTGCCGGCCTCCTGGAGCTGAAGGCCGGTGACCGCATCACCCTCGTGAGTCGCCTCCAGGCGAGCCTCAAGGTCGAGGTGATCGTCACCGGGACCTGGCGGCCGGCCGCCGGCGACGCCTACTGGCTGGACTCGCCCCTCGAGCTCGACGGCTCCGTGATCGAGGGGTCGTACACCACCGTCGGACCCTTCGTCATCCCGGACGCCGATCTCGAATCGCGGCCGTTCGGAGACCGGATCTCGTACGAGTGGCGGGGCCTGCCCGACCCCGCCGGCTACCGCATCGACGACGTCGGCGCCGTCAAGACCGCTGTCCAGCAGCTCGACACCCGGATCAAGCTCGCCCTCCCGGTCAACAGCCAGTTCCGCGTCGCCACCGGGCTGCCGAAGATCCTCGAGGTCGTGGAGCGGTCCGTGCTCGTCAGCCGGACCGGCGTCCTGCTGCTGGTGGTCCAGTACGCGGTCCTCGCCCTCTACGCCATCGTCCTCGTGGCGGGCATGCTTTCGGATCGCCGCCGGGCCGAGACGGCCCTCCTCCGGACGCGCGGCGCGTCGAGTGGGCACCTCGCCGCGATGGGCATCCTGGAGGCGATCCTGCTGGCTGGGTCGGCCGCCATCCTCGGGCCATTCGCCGCCCTCCTCGCCGTCCGCTGGCTGGTGGCCTCCCAGCCCATCGCCGGATCCGTCGCCGGCGTCGCCGCGATCTCGGGCGACACGCTGGTCGTCGATGCCGTCACCGCTGCGATCGGCATCGCGGCCCTCGGCCTGCCGATGCTCGGCGGCGGCCCGAACCTGGCCGGCGTCAGGGCGGCGATCTCCCGGCAGACCGGCCGGACGCTCGCCCGACGCCTCGGCCTGGACCTCGCCCTCGTCGCCGTCGCCGTCCTCGCCCTCTGGCAGCTCCGCCAGTACGGCGCTCCGTTGACCCGCAACGCTCGCGGGGTGCTCGGCATCGACCCCATGCTCGTGGCGGCCCCGGCCATCGGCCTCCTCGCCGGTGCGGTCATCGCGACGCGCATCCTGCCCCGGGCGCTGGAGATCGTTGAGGGCCTCCTGGAGCGGACTCGCGGCCTCGTCGCCCCGATGGGCGGGCGAGGGCTCGCTCGTCGGCCGCTGCGCTACACGCGCTCGGCCCTCCTGCTCATGCTCGCCGCCTCCCTGGGGACGTTCGCCGTGGCGAACGTCGCGAC
>JACQEF010000075.1 GCA_016200745.1 Chloroflexota bacterium
GGCATCCTGCGGATTGGGCCTGGGCCTCCGCCGAGGAAGCCCGCCAGCTCGTCGGGCGCGAGACGCAGGGCCGCCAGCTTCAGGTCGATCAGCGCGGTCTGCGCCGGGTTGAGGTCGACCGCGAGCACCCGACCCGGGTCATCCAGCAGCAGCCCGATGACGTTGTCGCCTGCCGAACCGATGGCCACGACGAGACCGCCGCCCGGGATCCGCAGCGCCGCCCGCGCGATCTCGAGGTCCTCCCAGCAGGCGCCGTACAGGAGCCTGTCGCCGAGCGCGAGGTCCGGCCCGCTCATCGCGATCGCTCCGGCGCGCCCGCCCGGAGGCCAGGGGCCTCCACCAACCGGACCACGCCGCTCGAGCCATCCATCTCGACGATCTGCCCGTCCCGGACCGCGGCCATGAGGCCGTCGATCCCGACGATCGCGGGGAGACCCAGCTCGCGCGCGACGATCGCCGAGTGCGAGAGAAGGCTTCCCCGTTCGACGAGCAACCCGCTCGCCGCCAGCAGGATCGGGACCCGAACGACGCCCGCGCATACCCCGGTCCCGGTCAGGGTCGTCCGGGCGGCGGCTTCGGTCGCGGCCGCCGGTGTCGAATGGAGGGCGACGACGACCGGGCCGATCGTCTCGAGGCGCGATGCCGGGACGGGTCCGCTCCGGTAGCCCTCGAACCGTGCCCGCCGCTCCCGGACGATCGCGCGCAGGTCCACCGGGGGCAGCGTCCCGCGGATGGCCCCGCGAATCTCGGCGATGTCCAGGTAGTGGAGGTCACCCGGCTGCTCCAGGACGCCCGCCTCGACGAAGCGCGCGTCCATCGCCCGGAAGATCCGGCGCCCGATCGCGAACACCTCGGTCCGCGCGAAGCGCATCCGCTCGCGCCAGCGGAGGCGATACCGCGTCATCTCGATCAGCGAGCGGACCAGCCGGAGTCGAACGTCGCGACCCGGTCCGGGGGGCACGGGGCATGCCCGTCGGAGGTCCAGCCAGGCCGCTGCACGCGCTCGGTCGATGGGCTCGCGGCCGGCCGCTTCCGGCGCCGACGCGAGCGCCCGGATGATGGACAGCAGGGGTCCTGGATCCTCGCGGAACGTGGCCCGGTCGAGCTGGAGCTCGCTCGGACAGCGATCGCCCCACCGGTCGATGTAGGCCTCGAAGCGGCGGCGGAGGTCCGCGAGCGAGGGTTCGGACCGCAGGGCGGCCAGCGGATCGTCGCTCCGAGCGAGCAGGGCGAGGCAGCCCGGCTCGCGCCGGAGCCGATCGGCGATCCCGCCGAGGTCGGCCGCCGGGGCGGTGCTCGCCAGCGCGTCGGTCCGAAGCAGCCGGTTGACGATCGCGTCGGCGTCCGGGCCCAGCCACCGCTCGGCAACACGACGGAGCGCCCCGTGGACCACCATCACGGCCAGGTCGTTGAAGATCGTCACGTGCCAGCCGGCCAGGGCGCGCCGCCGCACCTCGTCGTACCGGTCGAGCAGGCGTTCGATCGACATCGATTCCACGTCGCTCGCCCGCGACTCGTTCGCGAGACGTTGGATCGTCCCCTCGAAGGCGCGCGCCCGGCGCTCGAACCGCAGCAGGCCGGCCCCGGCCCGCAGCCCGAACCCGGCCAGGCCGGCCAGGTCGGGTGCCGCCGCGACGATGGGTCGGGCCTGCTCCCCGGGCCGGCCGCCCGGTCGCGCGGCGCCCATCATCCGCTCGAGGAGCGGCTGATTCGCCCCGAAGCCCGGGAGCAGGGCGAGAACGCGGTGCCAGCTCGAGACGTTGTAGTAGACCCGGCCGTCGAGGTGGCCGATCATCTGCTCGAAGACGTCAGCCTCCGCGTCAAGCGTGGACGGGCTGACCCCGAGCGAGCGACAGGCATTGCGGTAGACGGTCGCGTAGGCCTCGCGCGCCACCGAGTACGTCAGCGGCAGAGTCACGCCCGAGAAGCTCTCGACGATGTTGGCGTTGTCCCAGACACGGACAGTGGCGCCGTCGCCGGACGCAGCGGCGACCTGGGGCGTCGCGAGCGGGATCGTGTTGACGGCGGTCATCGCCCCGACCCTCCGACAACGATGGCGACCCCGATCGGCCAGAGGAGCACCGCCAGGCCGATCAGGGTGCCGAGGCCCTCCACCGTCCGATGGTTCGCGCGCCCCAGGCGGACGCCCGCGGCGAGGATCAGGCCCGAGGCGACCACGGCAACCAGCGCCACCGTGGGTCCCGCGCCGGCGAGCCACGCGTAGAGCGCTCCACCGATCATGGCGACCGCCAGCGAGCCGGCCGCGAGCCATCCGGCGCTCTCACGGCCGAGAGCGGATGAGTAGGTCTCGACGAACGCGCGTTCTTCGTCGGGGCCGTAGGTCTTCCGGGCGAACTCGAGCCCGAGGCCCACCCCCCAGGCGAGGAGGACGAGGCCCGGGAGCGCGGGGCTCGGCTGGGCTGCCGAATCCGCGAACCAGGCAAACACCATCAGCGACGGCACGACCGTCGAGTGCGCCAGCGCGTAGACCAGCAGGTCACGGTGCACCCGACGCGGTGCCAGGAACTCGACGTCGGCGAGGAGCACGAAGACCGTCGCCGGAAGCAGGGCGACCAGCGCCACGCCCGTCAGCGACAGCGCCGCGGCGAGCGCCAGCAGGAGCGCGGCGATCGCCGCACGGGTCAACTCGCGCTCCGTCACGAGGCCCCGCGGCAGCGGGCGCGCGGGACGGCCCAGCCGATCGACCTCGGCGTCCTTGACCTCGTCGATCAGCCGGAGATGCAGGAACACGAGCCCCACGACGACGGCCGCCGCGATGAAGCGAAGCGGCTGGACAGCCGTCCCACTCCACGCGATCGACGGCAAGTACCCTGCGGCCGTGAAGGCGCAGATCAGCGGCAGGTAGGCGCCAGGGGGGAACCGCTCTTCGACGAAGACGAGGTACCGGGCCGATGTCGCCATGGGAATGCCCTTTCGTCCGTGTCGGGCCGGCGTCGCCGGCGTGCTGAACGTGGTGCCGGAGCGCGATCGACGAGTCGCGGTCGCGCCCGGCACCGTTGCCATCACAGCTACGGCCAGAGGACCCTGGCAAACGCCTGGGCAATCGCCTGATAGCCCGCCGCGTTGGCGTGGTTGTTCGGCCCCAGCGGCGGCGGCGCGCAGATCCACGTCCACTGGCAGATGCGAACCACGTTGAGTGGCACGTCGCCAAAGGGTTCCAGCGGCACCGTGGTCGTGAAGTCGGTGGTCGAGAAGGCGCCCTCGACGTCGGCGACGGGCATCCCGGCGGCACCGTAGATCCCGGTCAGCATCTGGTTGAGCGGCACGATCGCCCCGAAGACCGTGAGCTCGGCGAACGACCGGCCGTCCGGCCCGGTCAGCCAGGCACCCAGGAACGGGTCGTAGATCGTGGCGCCCACGATCGGGACGTCCGGACCGGCCGCTTCGCGAAGCGCCCCGAGGATCGTCGGCAGGTTCGCCTGGATCGAGGCGACGCCCGGCGGCAGGCAGGACAGGCCCGTCTGGCACGGGAAGTCGTTGGAGCCGATGTCGATGGTGACGAACGCGACGAACTGCCGGTGGGCGTGCAGGAAGGCGACCGCCTCGTCGAGCTGGCTACCGTGATCGTAGTCGCAGATGCCACCGTCGATCATCGTCCCGGTCGTCTCACCGGGGCAGCCGAGCTTCACCAGGACGAGATTGGGATACCGGGACTTCGCGATCGGGTACAACTGGTCGGCGTAGCCGTCATTGGTCCGATGCATGTTCTCCGGGTCGCCGATCGGCTGGACACCCGCGGCGAGCGAGTCTCCGACCGAGACGTAGTAGAGGGGGGCATGGTCGCCGCTCGAGCCAGGCCCGACCGCGGCGACAGGTTGCGCGAGCGCGAGCAACAGGGCGACGGCGAGAGCGCCGAAACGAATGGATCGCATGGTCCGTACCTCCAGTGGTCCGTCCCATCCCGGGACGCTTCCACTGTCGATCGGAGCCGGGCCCGGATCATCGGGTCGTCATCCAAGACGACCGCGCCGGGCGACTCATTTCTCGGACGCGCCTGCCTTAGGGTCGCCCGCCCGCGATCCTCGGTCAGCCGTCCGGCTCAAGTTCCTGCGGCGACGAACCCGGGCGTTGCGGGCCGACGAGGCCTGCCCGATGGGCCACGGCTCCGGCCTCCACGCGATCGGCGACACCCAGCTTGCCGAGGATGTTGGACACGTGCACGCTCGCGGTCTTCCGGCTGATGAAGAGGGCCGACGCGATCTCGCCGTTCGACCAACCAGAGCCGACGAGCGTCAGGACCTCGACCTCCCGCGGCGTGAGATGGCGGCGCTCGAGGAAGGCCGCCGCGGGCGCCGGGGGCGGGGCAGCGGTCGCGACGGCGTCGGATCCGGCCAGGCGCTCACCGACGAGCGCCGGATCCAGCCGGGCCCGGCGAGCCAGCAGCACGCATGCGGCGACCAGCGGTCGGGCACCGAGCCGGCGCGCCGTGTCCATCGCGGCGCGGAGCGGGCCGGCGGCAGCCGATCGGGCAGCCCTGGCGGCTCCGGGCCCTCGCGGAGCGGGCGCCTGCACGAGCGCCTCAGCCTGACGGAAGCGCGCATAGGCGCCCGGATACGCGATCCCGAGCCGCTCGTGCGCCTCAGCCGCCCGCTCCCAGCTGAACGGATCCGTCGCCCCGAGGGCCCGCGTCGCCTGGGCAGCACAGAGCGCATCCAGGGCTTCGGCGATGGCCCGGTTCGGTGTCGCGGTCTCGGTCGAGGCGCGGCGTCGCCGCCATTCGGCCAGGAGACTCTCCGCGACGGCGGCCTGGGCCGCTGCCGCCGAGCCGTCGCCGACCGCTCGGGCCGTCTCCGCTCGCTCCGCCGCGATCGTCAGGGCCAGGGCGAACAGCGATCCTGTCGGTTCATCGAGGATGTTCGGCGGGAGGCCGTCGATGGCGGCGGTCGCACGATCCTGGCCGGCCTCGAATCGATCGGCGGCCAGGTCGCCCTCGATCACCGCGAGCCAGAACCACGCCGCATGCAGGCGATCGGGCGCCACGGCCAGGAACGGCTGGGCGACGGCGCGGCCCGCCCGCATCAGCTCTTCGTCCCCCGATCCGGCGGCGAGTCGCATGGCGACGGCACCCGGCCAGACCGCCTCCGGCCCAGGTTCGGCGAGCGCCAAGGCCCGGGCACACAGGGCGCGCGCATCGGCCCACCGGCCCAGGAGGTAGGCCCCGGCCGCGGCCGTCGCCGCCAGGGATCCGCCGTACGTCCGCTCCAGCCCGATCGAACGGACCGACTCCAGCCCGTCCATCGCCGTTCGAATGGCCTCTTCCGGG
>JACQEF010000085.1 GCA_016200745.1 Chloroflexota bacterium
GCCCGGCCGCGGACCCGCGCGCCGCGGCCCGCTCGAGAGCGAATCGCGCTGGGCGTGGCTGTTCCTCGGCCCGACGATCGTCGGCCTCGCGGTCCTCTCCGCGGGGCCGATCCTTGCCGCCCTGGGGCTGAGCCTGACGAAATGGGACATGCTGACCCCGCCGCAGGTCGTGGGCCTGGACAACTACACGAGGCTCCTCGGCGACGATCGGTTCCTGAAGGCCCTTCGGAACACCACGTTCTTCACGGTCGTGTCCGTGCCCATCGGCCTGACACTCGCACTCGGCGTGGCGGCGGCCCTCAACCAGCAGATCCGGGGCATCGCCTGGATCCGGACCGCCTACTTCCTGCCGCTCGTGACCTCGGCCACCGCGATCGCGCTCGTGTGGCTGTGGATCTACAGCCCCACGGGTCTCCTCAACGGCGCCATCGGCCTCTTCGGGATCCCACCCCAGCGATGGGTCGCCGACCCGACCCTGGCCATGCCGTCCATCATCGCGATGAGCGTCTGGCAGGGGCTGCCGGCCAACGTGATCATCTTCCTGGCCGGTCTCCAGGCAATCCCCGCCGAGTACTACGACGCCGCGAGCGTGGACGGGGCCGGCCGTGGAGACCGCTTCCGCAAGATCACCCTCCCGCTGCTGACGCCGTCGATCTTCTTCACCGGGATCCTGGCCCTGATCGGGGCGTTCCAGGTCTTCGACCAGGTCTACGTGATGGCGAATCCCGGCAAGCCGGGCGAGGCGACGATCACCCTCGTCTACTTCATCTACGAGGCCGGGTTCCGCAACTTCAAGATGGGCTATGCGAGCGCCGCCTCGTGGATCATGTTCCTCATCGTCGCCGTGGCCACGATCGTGTACTTCCGGACGCAGGACCGGTGGGTGCACTACCAATGAGGCCACGCCGGTGACCGCCCGCGACGCGGCGGGCCGGGATGCGGCCCGGCGCCGCGCTCGTCCGGCACGAGGCCTTGCCCGCAAGGCGGGCATCTATGTCGCGCTGGCCCTCGGTGGGCTGGTCATGATGATCCCCTTTCTCTGGATGCTCGCGACGTCGCTCAAGACCCGGGCCGAGGTGTTCTCCAGCCCGCCGTTCGTCTTCCCGACCGGCCTCCACTGGGAGAACTACACGAAGATGTGGTTCGCGATGCCGGACGTGACGTTCGGGACGTTCTTCCAGAACTCGATCGTCATCGCCTCCCTCGCGACGATCGGACAGATCGTCACCTGCTCGATGGCCGCCTACGCCTTCGCCGTGCTGAACTTCCGGTTCAAGCGGGTCCTGTTCGCCCTGATCCTGGCGACCCTGATCATCCCGTTCCAGGTCGTCCTGGTCCCGAACTTCATCCTCTACCGGTACCTGCCCTGGCCGTTCAGCGAGAGCGGCAACTTCATCGGGACGAACCTCCCGCTCTGGGTCTGGGCGTTCTTCGGGGGCGCCTTCGGGACGTTCCTGCTGCGCCAGTTTTTCCTGACCATCCCACGCGAGCTGGCCGACGCCGCCCGGGTCGACGGGGCGAACCCCTGGCAGGTCTTCCTGCGCGTCTACATCCCGCTCGCTCGCCCGGCGCTGGCCACCCTGGCGATCTTCCAGTTCATGTGGAGCTGGAACGACCTCCTCGACCCGCTGATCTACCTTCGCGACCTGCCCTCGTACACGACGACCGTGGGGCTGGCGTTCTTCCAGGGCCAGTTCGTCGGCAAGTGGCCCGAGATGATGGCCGGCGCGCTGGTGAGCCTGCTCCCGATGATCATCCTGTTCGTGATCGCCCAGAAGTACTTCGTCCGGGGTATCACGCTGTCCGGGCTCAAGGGGTAGGGGACGGCGTGGCCGCGCCGACGTCCGACGACCTCTGCCTGGCCGACTTCCGGCCTCGCTCGCAGCTTCGGACCCCGAGCCGGGGCGTCCCGGAGCGCCCGTCGATTCCGGCCGTGGACGCCCACAACCACCTCGGGCCGACCCCGTTCTCCGACGGCTGGGATCGGCGCACGCCGGCCCAGCTGGCCGCGGCCCTCGACGCCTCGAACATCGCGGCGATCGTCGACCTCGACGGCGGTTGGGGCGAAGCGCTGCGGCGGGAGCTCGGTCACTGGGAGCCGCTGGCGGACCGGGTCGCCGTGCTCGCCGGGCTCGATTACGCGATGTGGGCGGACGACCCGGCCTTCGGCGAGGTGGAAGCCGCGCGGCTGCGTGACGCGGCCTCGGGTGGGGCGCGCGGTCTCAAGGTCTGGAAGCTGCTGGGATTGCGCGCGCGGGACACGACCGGCCGGCTCGTGCCGGTGGACGATCCGCGGCTCGATCCCCTGTGGGCGGCGGCCGGCGACCTGCGCCTCCCGGTCGTCATCCACGTCGCCGACCCGATCGCGTTCTTCGAGCCGCTCGACGGGTCGAACGAGCGGTACGAGGAGCTCGTCGCCCATCCCGACTGGCACTTCTGGCCGACCCGGCCGCGCGCTCGCCCGACCGAGCCCGGGTTCCCGCCGTTCGACGAGCTCATCGACGGGCTCGAGGCCGTCGTCGCGCGGCATCCGGCGACGACCTTCATCGGCGCCCACGTCGGCTGTGCGGCAGAGGATCTCGCGCGCGTCGACCGGATGCTCGCCACGTACCCGAATTGGAACGTCGACATCGCGGCCCGGATCGCCGAGCTCGGGCGCCAGCCGTATCGGGCCAGGGAGCTCATCGTCCGCTGGCCCGACCGGGTCCTGTTCGGGACCGACGCGCCGCCCGATCCGGCGGCGTGGCGGGTCTACGCACGGTTCCTCGAGACACGTGACGAGTCGTTCGCGTACGACCCAGATGACGGGCCGGGGAGTCAGGGCCGGTGGCAGATCCACGGCCTGGGTCTCCCGGCGGAGGTGCTCGAGGCGGTCTATGCGGGCAACGCGAGGCGGCTCATCTTCGGCTGGCAAATCGGTAGGTTCGGCCCTTGGCCGGCGCCGGAGCACCCGGGACACTAGGTCACCGGCGAGACGTGGCGCCAGGTTCGCCGCGGTCCGAACACGAGGCATGACGATGCGCTGGACCCGTCGACGGCTCCTGGCCGCGGGGCTGGGAGTGCCTGCGATCCTCGTCGCGCGTCGGGGGGCAGACGCCCTGGGCGGCGTCGTGACGGCGGCGATCCGCTGGGCTCGACCCGCGGCCGATGGGACCTCCGCGACCCGGTGCGCCCAATGCGGGTCGCCCGAGCACACGATGCTCGATCCCGGGTGTCCGCTCGCGCCCAGGGTGCTCGCGTGAGCCCGATCGATCGTCGAGCGGTCCTGAAAGGCGCGGCCGCCGGCGCGGTGGCCGCGGCGGGTGCCTCCGTCCTGCCCGCCCTGGACCCGCCGGCGGTTCGCGCCGGCCGCGACTACGACGTCGCGCCGAGCCTGCCGATCGACAGAGTCGTGCGCACGACGTGCTCGCCGAACTGCACGGGATCGTGCGGGCAGCTCGCGTTCGTCCGGGACGGGGTGATCGTCAAGGTCCAGCAGGCGGCCGACTACCCCGACGCGGCGTACAACCCGCGCGGCTGCATGAAGGGCCTCGCCTACGTCAACCAGATCTACGGCGCGGACCGGATCCACACGCCGCTCATCCGGATGGGCGAGCGTGGCAGCGGCGAGTTCCGGCCGGCGACCTGGGAGGAGGTGCTCGACCGGATCGCGACCGAGCTGAAGCGGATCGGCGAGACCTGGGGCTGGGACTCGATCCACGTGTTCGGGCAGGTCCCGGGCTCCGGGTACGTGCAGAAGGGGGCCAACTACCGCGCCTGCGCCCTCCTCGGGATGTCCCACGGAACCAGCTTCGACTTCAACGGCGACCTGCCCATGGCGATGCCGATCACGTTCGGCGTCCAGAACGCCGAACACGAGGCGAAGGACTGGGCCAACAGCCGGTTCCTGCTCCTGCTCGGCGCCAACCCGGTCGAGACTCGGATCCCCGACGTCCACTTCATCTTCGACGCCCTCGAGC
>JACQEF010000039.1 GCA_016200745.1 Chloroflexota bacterium
CCCGCATCGTCGCTGCGCCGGCCAAGCCCCCGAACTACACCGCGGTCTTCGCCGACGAGCTGATCGAGCTGGCCCGGCATGACCGCCGGGTCGTGGCGATCACGGCCGGCATGCCGACCGGGACCGGGATGGCCAGGTTCCAGGCCAACTTCCCCGACCGGTTCTTCGACGTCGGGATCGCCGAGCAGCATTCGGTCACGCTGGCCACCGGGCTGGCGATGGGCGGGCTGCGTCCGGTGGTGGCGCTCTACTCCACGTTCCTCCAGCGAGCGTTCGACCAGACCGTGCACGACGTCTGCCAGAACGACCAGCCGGTGGTGATCGCCGTCGATCGCGCGGGCCTGGTCGGCGAGGACGGGACGAGCCACCAGGGGATGTTCACCCTGACCGCCCAGCGCCAGCTGCCGAATCTCGTGATCGCGTCCCCGAAGGACGAGCAGGAGCTCCGATCGCTGCTCCACACGGCGCTCGCCCAGGACCATCCGTTCGCGCTGCACTACCCGCGCGACGCCGGGTTTGGGCTCGCCCCCATCGAGCCCGTGCCGGTCCCGATCGGACGCGGTGAGGTGTTGCGCGAGGGTCGCGAGCTGCTGTTCGTCGGCTTCGGACCGATCGTCGCCCGGGCGCTGGAGGCGGCCGATGCGCTCGAGGCCGAGGGCTGGTCGATCGGCGCGATCAACGCCCGATTCGCCCGGCCGCTGGATCGGCAGTTGATCCTCGACCAGGCCCGCGGCAAGCGCCTGGTCGTGACCTTCGAGGAGAGTGTCGTCACGGGTGGCTTCGGCAGCGGGGTGCTGGAGTTGCTCGAGGAGGCGAGGTTGGCCGACCCGGCCTACCGCGACGTCGCCCTGCGCATCGTCGGCATCCCGGGCGACCGGTTCGTGGACCACGGCTCCGTGTCGGACCTTCGCCGCGTGCTCCGGCTCGACGCGCCCGGGCTGGCCGAGCAGGTCCGCGAGGCGCTGGCGGCGCTCCGGGCGACGCCCGGCCGTTCGGAGGTCCCGGCCGGCTGACCTGATGGCACGCGCGCGGTCGGCGATCGGTGAGTCCCGGTGAAGCGGGCTGTGCAACGATAGACAGGTGAGCCCCGCTGCCGCTGCCCGGATCCCCCGCGTCAGGCTGGACCAGCTGCTGGTCGAACGTGGCCGGGCCGAATCGCGCGCCCGCGCCCAGGCGCTGGTGCTCGCGGGCAAGGTCGGGGTGGGGGAGGGCGACGCCGCCCGGCGCGACCGCAAGGCCGGCGATCTCGTCCCGGCGGACGTCGCGCTCGATGTCGCGGCGCCGGAGCCCTACGTCAGCCGCGGCGGCCACAAGCTCGCGGCCGCGCTCGACGCCTTCGCGATCGACCCGGCGGGCCTCGTCTGCCTCGACGTCGGCGCGTCGACCGGTGGCTTCACCGACGTCCTGCTGGAGCGCGACGCGAGCCGCGTCTACGCGCTGGACGTTGGCCGCGGCCAGCTGGCCGAAGCCCTGCGCCGGGATCCACGGGTCGTGTCGATGGAGCGGACGAACGCCCGCACCCTGACCGCATCGAACCTGCCGGAGCCGATCGCGCTGGCAGTCATCGACGTGTCGTTCATCTCGCTAGGCCTGGTGCTGGGTCCGGTCGCGGCGACGCTGGCGCCCGGCGGGCAGATCGTCGCCCTGGTCAAGCCGCAGTTCGAGGCGGGCCGGGGGCGGACTGACCACGGCGTGGTTCGCGACCCGGCGATCCATCGCGAGGTGCTCGAGCGGATCGTGGCGGCGGCGAGCGCGCTGCGCATCGGGACACGGGCGGTGATCCCGTCGCCGCTGACCGGCCCCGCGGGCAACCGCGAGTTCCTGGCGCACCTGGCGCCGGGGCCCGGCTGCGCCGAGATCGGCGAGCGGATCGCCGAGGCGACCGGGCCATGACGATCGCCCGGATCGGCTTCGCCTACAACCCGACGTTCGAGGCGGCGGTCGAGCTCAGCGCGCGGGCGGCCGGCTGGTGCCGGCTGCGGGGGATCGAGGAGTGGCAGGCGCCGTCGGGCGAGACGGCCGCGCTCGTGCGCCAGCTGCCGGCGACCGACGCGCTCGTGGTCCTCGGAGGCGACGGGACGTTCCTGCGCGCCGCGCGCGCCGTCTCCGAGGTCGATGTACCCCTGATCGGCATCAACCTGGGCAAGGTCGGGTTCCTGTCGAAGGCCGAGGCCGGCGACTTCGAGTCGGTCCTAGGCCAGATCGTCGACGGCGACTACCGGATCGACGAGCGGCTCGCGCTCGAGGGGCGGGTGCTGCCGGGCGGGCGGACCGACGACGCCGCGGGCACGGCGCATTTCGCGCTCAACGACATCGTGATCGCGCGTGGTTCCCTCGCCCGGGTCTGCCGGCTGGACGTCGAGATCGACGATTCGCACCTGGCAACGTTCATCGCAGACGGCCTGATCGTGGCGAGCCCGACGGGCTCGACCGGCTACTCCTTCTCGGCTGGCGGGCCGATCCTGGACCCGGTCAGCCGCAACATCGTGGTCACGCCGATCGCGGCCTACCTGTCGGCGATCCGGTCGGTCGTGGTCAGCCCGCGCCAGACGGTCCGCTGCACCGTCATCGACGCGCACGAGGCGCTCGTCTCGATCGACGGCCGCGAGGACCTTCCGATCGAGGTCGGCGACGTGATCGAGGTCCGGGCGCTCGAGCGACCCATCCGGCTGATCGAACCCACGGGAGCCGAGCCGTTCTGGGACCTCCTCCGCCGCAAGGTGGCGTTGTTGCCGTCGTGAGCGCGGGACGGCTGCTCGAGCTGACGGTCAGCGACCTGGCCCTGATCGACCGGCTCCGGATGACGCTCGCCCCGGGCCTCAACGTCATCACCGGCGAGACCGGCGCCGGGAAGAGCCTCGTCATCGACGCGCTCGGGCTGGTCTGCGGGGCCCGGGCGGACCCGGGCATGATCCGCCATGGATCGGACGCGGCCCGGGTCGAGGCGCTGTTCGACCGGTTGCCGGAGCCGCTGATCGCGGTCCGCGAGCTGACGGCGGCCGGACGATCGACCGCTCGCCTCGACGACGTGGCCACGACGGCGTCGCGCCTGGCCGACGAGGTCGGACCGCTCGTCGAGATCCACGGCCAGCACGAGCAGCAGCGCCTCCTCGACGAGCGCTGGCAGCGCGACCTGCTCGACGCGTTCGCCGGACACGGCGCCGCCCGATCGGCGATGGCCGACACCGTCGAACGCTGGCGCGCCAACCGCGCCTCGCTGGCCGAGCTCGAGATCGATCCACGCGAGCTCGCCCGGCGGCTCGACCTGCTCGAGCACGAGGCCAAGGAGATCGCGGCGGCGCGGCTCCACCCCGGCGAGGCCGAGGAGATCCGCGGCCGGCTCGCCGCGGCCCAGCACGGCGAGGCGATCGCCCGGGGGACGGCGGCCGCCCACGAGGCCCTGCTGGCGGACGGGAGCGGCGCTCGCGAGGCTGCCGCCGTGGCGCTCCGCGAGGTGCGGGCCGTGGCCCGTCTCGACCCCCGGTTCGAGCCGATGGCCGAGCGGCTGGCC
>JACQEF010000077.1 GCA_016200745.1 Chloroflexota bacterium
GGTCGACGTCGGCCGATTCGCGGATCGTCTTGATGACCGCGTCGAGGTTGTCAAGGGCGATCTTGAGGCCCTCGAGGATGTGCGCCCGGGCACGCGCCTTGCCGAGATCGAACTCGGTCCGCCGGCGAATGATCTCGCGGCGGTGCTCGAGGTAGTGGACGAGCACGCTGCGCAGCGGAAGCGTCTGGGGCTGTCCGTCGACGAGGGCCAGCATGTTCGTGTTGAACGCCAGCTGCATCGGCGTGTGCTTGAACAGGTTGTTGAGCACCTTGTGCGGGTTGGCGTCGCGCTTGATCTCGATGTAGATGCGCATCCCGTCGCGATCGGACTCGTCGCGCAGGTCGCCGATCCCGTCGATCCGCTTCTCCTTGACCAGGTCGGCGATCTTCTCGAGGAGGCTGGCCTTGTTCACCTGGTAGGGCAGCTCGTTGACGATGATCGCGGTCCGGTCGCCGCGAACCTCCTCGAACGCCACCTGCGCGCGCATCACGACCCGCCCGTGACCGTGGGCGTACATCTGCCGGATAGCGTCGACCGTCTCCCACTCGCCGGTCAGGATGTTCCGCTGCTTCTCGAAGCGGAAGATCGTCCCCCCAGTCGGGAAGTCCGGCCCTTGGACGAATTTGCATAGATCGTCGGAGGTCAGCTCCGGATCGTCGATCAGGGCGATCGTCGCGTCGGCGATCTCGCCGAGATGATGGGGCGGGATGTTGGTGGCCATGCCGACCGCGATGCCCGAGCTGCCATTCACCAGGAGATTCGGCAGCTTGGCCGGCAGGACCGACGGCTGTTGCTGGGTGCCGTCGTAGTTGTCGACGAAGTCGACGGTCTCCTTGTCGATGTCGGCAAGCATCTCGCCGGCGATCGCGGTCAGCCGCGCCTCCGTGTACCGCATGGCCGCGGGGGCGTCGCCATCCACCGACCCGAAGTTGCCCTGCCCGTCGACCAGCGGGTAGCGCATCGAGAAGTCCTGCGCGAGGCGGACCAGGGCGTCGTACAGGGCCACGTCGCCGTGCGGGTGGTACTTGCCCATCACCTCGCCGACGATCGCCGCGCACTTGCGGTACGAGCTGGTGGCCGACAGCCCCATCTCGCCCATCGAGTAGAGGATGCGGCGGTGGACGGGCTTCAGGCCGTCGCGGACATCGGGGAGGGCGCGCGACACGATCACGCTCATCGCGTAATCGAGGTAGCTGACCCGCATCTCGTCCTCGATGCGGATGGCTCGGATGTCGCCCAGGTCGTCAGTCACGGTCGGCTACTCCTGTCGGGTCAGGTGAGTGGCGGGTCGGGATGGATTGACGGATCGGGCAGCTCACCGAACAGCGCGCTGGCCTCCGAAGCCCGCGACGTCGAGGGGGCGCCGGGCCGCTTGCGGATCCCGGCGAGGCGGTCCCGGATCCGGTCGGCCGTGGCCGAATCCAGCTTGGACAACGCGTCGCGGATCACCCACGCGCGGTGCCCGTCGGCGGCCTCGACGGCGAGCTCGGTCTGGGTCTTCAGGGCGGCGCTCGTCGCTGCCGGATCGACCTGGGCGAGGGATCGGTAGGCCCAACTGATCGCCTTCTGGACGTCGGGTTCGGCGTCGCCGATCAGCAGGCCGAGCAGGCCGAGTGCCCGTGGGGCGAGGTCCGGGTCATGGGCGGCGTGGCGGCCCACGTGGGACATCGTCGCGATCGTGGATCCGACGAGCCGCCGCTCCCAGCGCGACGGGCTGTAGACGAGCTGCTCGAGCTCGGCCCAGCGGTATGGCTCGCGGCGGATCCCGTCGCGGTACGGGTAGGCAAGCGAGTCGACCGTGATCCAGTCGCCGGCCTCGCGCGCCGCGCGTCGGAGCAGCTGCCAGGTCCGTTCCGGCTCAGCTTCGAGCGTGTGGCCGAGCACGTCGAACAGAAACCAGCGGACTTCGAGCTCCGGCTCCCGGAACAGTCGGTCGGCCACGAATAGGAGAGGCGTCGGCCGTGCCCGGTGGGTGCCGCGCCGGAACCCGCGCTGGACGGCCGCCAGGAGCGGCCAGCGAACCCCGAACAGCGCCCCGATCCCGGGTGCGATCCGTCGCTGACCCTCGAGGTACTCCGGGTCGGCGAGCCCGGTCAGGCCCTCGCGAAGCCGGGCGGCGAGGGCGTCAGGATCGTTCACCCAGTCCGACAGGATCAGGCCGAACGCCTCGGCGGCTCCGCGACGGTCGGCCACGAACTCGACGGCCCGCGCAGTCGTCGCACTGACCGGCCCGGCCGCGATCATGCTCGATCTCCTTCGCGCCCGACGAGCAGGCTGCGGAACCCGTACCGCCGTTGCAGCTCGCGCTTCCGGTCCTCGTCCGCCGCGACGTAGAGGCCGGTTCCGGTCGCCAGCTCGATGCCCGAAGCCGGGTCGACGATCCGGGCCTCGGTCTCGACGAGGCGGCGCCGCGAGCGCGTGACCCAGCCGTCGGCGCGCAGCCGCATCCCGACCGCAGCCGGCTTCTTGAAGGCGACCGACAGGCGAGCGGTGACGCCCCAGTTGTCCTCGCCGACCAGGGCCCAGGCCATCACCTCGTCGAGGATCGTGCATAGGATCCCGCCGTGCGCGATCCCCTCCCAGCCCTCGAAGCGGGGTTCCAGCTCGAGCTCCGTCCAGGACCGACCCGGTTCGACGTGGATCTCCAGGCCAAGTCCGTGCTCGTTGAGCGTGCCGCAGGCGAAGCAGTTGTGCGGGGTGAACTCGAATGCCGAGCCGTCCGCGTCCGGCGCTTGGCCGTTGCCCGGCCGCGACCCGTCGCGTCGCGCGGCCTCAGATGTCAAGGTTGCGAACCTTTCGGGCCTCGGTCTTGATGAAGTCCTTGCGCGGCGCGACCTTCTCGCCCATGAGCATCGTGAAGATCTCGTCCGCGGCCGACGCGTTCTCACTGTCGACCCGCAACAGGGTCCGCGTCTCCGGGTTCATGGTGGTCTCCCAGAGCTGCGTGGCGTTCATCTCTCCCAGCCCCTTGAACCGCTGGACGGACAGGTTCTTGACGTTGAACTCCTTGATGATCCGGTCCCGCTCCTGTTCGGTCTGCGCGTAGCGCGTCACCTTCCCGGTGCTGATCCGGTACAGCGGCGGCTGGGCGATGTACAGGTAGCCTGCCTCGATCACCGCCGGCATGTGGCGATAGAAGAAGGTGAGCAGCAGTGTCCGGATGTGGGCGCCGTCCACGTCGGCGTCGCTCATCAGGATGATCCGGTGGTAGCGAATCTTCGCGAGGTCGAAGCCCTCACCGATCCCGCCGCCGAGGGCAATGATCAGTGGCCGGATCTTCTCGCTCGAGAGGACCTTGTCGAGCCTGGCCTTCTCGACGTTGAGCATCTTGCCGAACATCGGCAGGATCGCCTGGAATCGTCGATCGCGACCGGCCTTGGCGGAGCCACCCGCGGAGTCACCCTCGACGAGGTAGATCTCGCTGCGCGCGGGGTCGCGCTCCTGGCAATCGGCGAGCTTGCCCGGCAGGGACATGCCTTCCAGCGCACCTTTGCGGAGCACGAGGTCGCGGGCCTTCCGTGCGGCCTCGCGCGCACGCGCGGCGGTCAGGCACTTCTCGATGATCCGCCGGCCGTCCGCCGGGTTCTCGTCGAGGTACTGGCCGAGGCTGTCCGAGACCGCCGTCTGGACCTGGCCCTTGACCTCGGCGTTGCCGAGCTTGGCCTTGGTCTGGCCCTCGAACTGCGGGTCCGTGAGCTTGACGCTGATGACGGCGGTCAGGCCCTCGCGGACGTCGTCGCCGGACAGGTTGCCGTCCGAATCCTTGAGGACCGCGGCGCGCCGCGCCCAGTCGTTCAGCGAACTGGTGAGTGCCGCCCTGAACCCGGTGACGTGCGTGCCCCCGTCGACCGTGTTGATGTTGTTGGCGAACGCCAGCACGTTCTCGGTGTAGGAGTCGTTGTACTGGAGTGCGACCTCGACCGCCGTCCCGCCTTCGCGCCGCTCGACGTAGATCGGCCGCGCCTGCAGCACCTCCTTGTTCCGGTTGAGGTGGCGGACAAAGGACTGCAGGCCGCCCTCGAAGTAGAAGGACCGCTCCCGGTCCACACGTTCATCGATGTACGTGATCCACACGCCCTTGGTCAGGTAGGCCGACTCGCGAAGGCGTTCGCTGATGAGCTCGAACGAGTAGTCCGTGGTCTCGAACATCTCGGTGTCGGCCTGGAAGCTCGTCCGTGTGCCGCGACGATCGCCCTGGGGTCCCACCTTCTGGACCGGGGTGGTCGGCTTGCCGCGCACGTACTCCTGCGCCCAGACGTGGCCGTCCCTGGCCGACTCGACCCGCATCCAGGAGGACAGCGCGTTGACGACGCTGACGCCGACTCCGTGCAGACCGCCGGAGACCTTGTACCCGCCGCCGCCGAACTTGCCGCCCGCATGCAGGACGGTGTGGACGACCTCGAGGGCATCCTTCCCGGTCGAGTGCTTGCCGACCGGGACGCCTCGCCCGTTGTCCTCCACGGTGACCTTCCCGTCGGCGGTGATGGTGACCTGGATGACCGTCGCCTGGCCGGCCATCGCCTCGTCGATCGAGTTGTCGACGACTTCCCAGACGAGGTGGTGGAGCCCACGGACGTCGGTCGAGCCGATGTACATGCCGGGGCGCCGGCGTACGGCTTCCAGGCCCTCGAGGACCTGGATGCTCGCCGCGGTGTAGTCGGAGGCGCCCGCGCGCGCGCGCTTGCGGCCGGTCGCGGCGGCCGAGGCGTTCGAGCTGATGGCGTCTTCGGTCACGCGGTACCTCCGGTCAAGCGGTCGTAGAGTCGTCCGAGTTCTTCGTCGCTGTAGTACTCGATCACGATCCGGCCGCCCTTCCGTGAGCGCGCCAGGCTGACCTTGGTACCGAGCGCGCGGCGAAGGTCTTCCTCGACACGCTGGAGATCCGGGTCCGTCTTCCTGGCGGCTGCGGCCTCGTCGGGGGCGGGGCGTGGTTCTTTCAGGCGGCGAACGAGCTCTTCGGTCTGCCGGACCGACAGCTCCTGGCCGAGCACCGAATCCAGGACGCGCGTCTGGAGCTCGGCCGAGATGCCGCCGAGTGCCCGCCCATGCCCCTCGGTGAGCCGGCCGTCGGCTACGGCAGCCTGGACCTCGGGAGCCAGGTCGAGCAGACGAAGGGTATTGGCAACGGTAGACCGAGCCTTCCCGACCCGGTTCGCGACGTCGTCGGCGGTGAAGCCGAAGCGGTTCATGAGCTGGCGATACGCGTCGGCGGTCTCGAGCGGATCGAGATCCTCGCGCTGCAGGTTCTCGACGAGCGCCAGCTCGAGCTGGTCGCGATCGATGAGCTGGCGGACCACCGCGGGAATGCGCTCGAGTCCGGCCGCCTGGGCGGCGCGCAAACGTCGCTCCCCGGCCACGAGCTGGTAGCCGTCGATGGTTTCGGAGACCAGGATCGGCTGGATCACGCCATTGACGGCGATGCTCGCCGAGAGCGCAGCCAGCGACTCCGCATCGAACCGCTTCCGCGGCTGGAACGGATTCGGATGGATCCGCGTGATCGGGATGTCGATGGCGCTCGCGTGCGCTCCCCCGCGCTGGGGAATGAGGGCCCCGAGCCCGCGGCCCAGGCCCTGGTTGCGATCCGATCGGTCGCTCATGTCACCCTCACAGGTTCGCGCATGCCGTGGACGTTGACCACGGACCGGCCATCGCGCGCGCGGAGCTCGGCGGCCAGGGCCGCATACGCGATGGCCCCCGTCGAGTCGGGGGCATACCGCGAGATCGGCAACCCGTGGCTCGGCGCCTCCGACAATCGCACGCTGCGAGGGATCACGGTCTCGAAAACGCGTTCGCCGAGATGTCGCCTCGCTTCGGCCGCGACGCCGGCGGACAGATTGGTCCGTCCGTCGTACATGGTCAGCACGACGCCCTTGACCGCGAGGTCGGGGTTGAGGTGATCGCGAACGAGATTGAGCGTGGCGAGCAGCTGGGTCAGTCCTTCCAGGGCGTAGTACTCGCATTGGAGCGGGATCAGCACGGCATCGGCGGCGGTGAGCGCGTTGACCGTCAGCAATCCGAGTGCCGGCGGGCAGTCAACCAGGATGTAGTCGTAACGGTCCACGATCGCTGCGAGCAGCCTTGCCAGGCGCCGCTCCCGTCCGTCGACTGGTGCCAGTTCCAGTTCGGCACCGGCCAGCGCGATCGCCGACGGGACGAGATCGAGACCGGACAGCGGTCCGGCCATGATCAGGTCCGCGATGTCCGTCCCGTCAACGACGCCGTCGTAGATCGACCGGTCGATCGAGGCTCGGTCGAAGCCGAGACCGCTGGTGGCGTTGCCCTGAGGATCAAGATCGATCAGGAGAACACGCTCGCCCGCGAGTGCCAGGTAGCTTCCGAGGCTGATGACCGTCGTGGTCTTGCCGACGCCGCCCTTCTGGTTGGCGCAGGCGATCGTCTGGCCCACTCAGTCGTCCGCTCGGAAGGCACTCACGTCGACTGATTCTATCATCGCGGGCCGGTTAGGCCGTTCCTGGAACGGGTCCACGTCGGGCATTCTCGGCTACGGTGCTTATCATGGACGTACCGCGAACGGCGGTTCCGCCCACGTTTCACGTGAAACAAACCCGGTGGCGAATCGGCAGTCGCGACGGCGATCGGCGGACCAGACTCGGGCATCGGCGGCTGCGGCGGCGCGACGGATGGCCCGGGCGCATGGCGCTTTACCCTGTCCTTCCGCCGGCCAGGCATATCGGCGACGCTGGTCAGGGCGAACCATGACCCTGCTCCTCGCTGCGGTCGGCGCGACGGTGACGGCCTTACTGGAACTGACCATCGGCCCGTACCTCCGGGTCGGCACCGCGGAACCGCAACTCGTCCTGGTCATCGGGATCGTCGTCACCGTGGCGCTCAACCTCGAGGCCGGACTTGTCTGGGCCTTCGTGGGAGGCCTCGTCCTTGATGTCCTCGCGCAACGTCCCCTCGGCTCGTCGGCCTTCGCGCTGCTCCTGTCGCTTGGCCTCGCCTGCCTGCTCGGCCACTGGTTCGCTCGTCTCCGTCAGATCGTCCCCATTCCCGCCGCATTCATCCTGGGCGTGCTCTACTCGATGACGCTGTTGCTCGCCTTCAACGCGCTCGCCGCTCCTGTCCTCGTCAGTGACCCGCTCGGCCGGGTGATCCCGAGTGCCATCTACGACGTCGTCATCGCCACCTTGACCGGTCCCCTCGCGATCTCGATCCATGACCGTCGCACCGACCTGGAGCGGGTGGACTGGTGACGACGACGTATCTCGACGACCAGCCGAGGGCGGTTCGCAGCCTGTCCCGGTTCCTCGCGTTCGGGCTCGTCGTGGTCCTCGCCGTCGGCGGGCTGACCGCGCGACTGTTCTACCTCCAGATCGTCGACGGCGGCCGGTTCGCCGCAATGGCCACGCACAACCGCACCGTCCTCGAAGCCGTGCCAGCGCCGCGCGGGCTGATCTACGACCGCGCGGGCCGCGCCCTCGTCACCAACGTTCCCACGTTCGCCGTCAAGCTGCGGCCGGCGGATCTGCCCCAGGACGACCGGCCGCAGGTCGTCGAT
>JACQEF010000076.1 GCA_016200745.1 Chloroflexota bacterium
CGTGGTGCCGGTCGGGCGGAGCGCCTCGAACTGGCTGGCCCGGTGGGCAAGCACGCCCTCGATCTCGTTCGCGAGCCGCCGGCCGATCGGGGTGCGGGCCAGCCACTCGAGATAGTCGGGATCGTGCTCCACGAGCTTGCCGACCGACCAGCCGGCGTAGCGGCCGAAGTCGATGATCGTGCCGTCATTCCCGGGCGTCGCCGGCGCGCTGCGAGCCGGGCTGGGCGCATAGCCTGCGATCGGGCCGGACACCATGCGATCGGAGGACCGGCGCGCCTGCGAGCTCGCGAGCTGGGCGTCGTAGGCTGCCCGGGCCTCGCGATCGCTCAGGACCCGCCAGGCGTCGTTGATCGCGACCATCCGGGCGCCGTCGCCCCCGAAGTCGGGATGGTGTTTCCTGGCCAGCGCCCGATATGCCGCTCGAATGACATCGAACTCGGCATGGCGATGGACCTGGAGCACCTCATAGAGGTCAGCCATGCCCGTACCGTACCGAGCGCCGCCCCCGCATGAACCACCCTGAATGGGGGACCGGCGCGCAGTCGATAGTCCCGCCCGCTACATCGCCGGCGTGTAGTCCGACGCCAGGAACCGTTCGGGCTCGTCTCGGAACTCCAGCAGGCAGCCCTTTCCGCAGAACCAGTAGGTCGTGCCCTCGTACTCGAACGACAACTCGCTGGTCGACGTGTCGACCGCCATGCCGCACACGGGATCCTGCTCGATGGCCATGGTGCTCCTCGGCTGCTGGTACTCCCAGGGAGTATATCCGGAACGTGCGGATCGGCCGTCCGGCGCGTACAGTCAGCCGATGGATCCGACCGAACGGGAGCTCGCCCGAGCCAGGCTCCTGGCCGAGCGCGCGCGGCTGCTCGAGGAGATCGACGAGGCGGTCGCCTTGCCGGAGCAGATGACCTACGGGTCGCAGGCGGCCGCGGCCACCCAGGTCTTCGAGCAGGAGCGCGAGCTCGCGATGCGGGAACGTGCGAACCTCCATCTCCAGGCCGTCGATGCCGCCCTGGCGAGGCTCGACGACGGCACCTACGGGACGTGCATCCGCTGCGGGCGGGCCATCGCGGCCGCGCGGCTGGAGGCGCTGCCGTGGGCGGCCCATTGCATCGACTGCCAGACCGCCGTCGACCGGGGGCGCCGTTGACCGGCGCGACCCGCCATGACCTCGTCACGATCGAGGCGATCCGGGCCGCAGCCGCGACGCTGCGCGACGTGGCGGTCCGGACCCCGCTCGTCGCGTTCGGGGATCCGGCCGATCGCCGCTTCCTGAAGGCCGAGTCGCTGCAGCCGATCGGGGCCTTCAAGCTCCGCGGAGCCTACGTGGCCGTCTCCGGGCTGGGCCCGGACGAGCGGGCACGCGGCGTGATCACGTACTCGTCGGGCAACCACGCGCAAGGCGTCGCGCGCGCCGCGCGCCTGCTGGGCGTCCCGGCCGTGGTCGTGATGCCGTCCGACGCCCCGGTCATCAAGCGCGAGCGGGTCGAGGCCGATGGCGCCGAAATCGTCGTGGTCGGGACGGCCAGCGACGAGCGCCAGCGCGTCGCCGAGACCCTCGCGGCCGAGCGCGGGCTGTCGATCATCCCGCCGTTCGACGACGACCGTATCATCGCCGGCCAGGGAACCGTCGGGCTCGAGCTCGCGGAGGACCTCGCCGACCTGTCATGCGTGCTGGTGCCGGTGGGCGGCGGCGGGCTGGCCAGCGGCGTCGCCACGGCAATCAAGGCGCTCGCGCCGTTGGCCCGGGTGATCGGCGTGGAATCCGAGCTCGCCGCCGACGCCCGCGAGTCGCTCGAGCGCGGCGAGATCGTCCGCTGGCCGGCCGAGCTGGTGTCGCGGACGATCGCCGACGGCACCCGGACACAGTCGCTCGGCCGTCGAACGTTCGCGCACCTCCGCGCCCACCTGGACGGCGTCGTCACGGTGACCGAGGCCGAGATCGCGGGCGCCGTGCACCTGGCCGCCGAGCAGTGCCGGCTGGTCGTGGAACCGTCCGGCGCGCTCAGCCTGGCGGCGATGGCGTTCCACGGCCGCGAGCTCGGGCTGGCCGGCATGCCCGGGGCCGCGGTGGCTGTGATCAGCGGGGGCAACGTCGATCCGGCGCGCTACCGCGAGCTGCTGGTCGCGCCGATCCCGCCTCGCGGCTAGGGCACCGCGGCCGGGGCTGGATCAGGCCCGATGGTCGCCGCGCTCGGCGGCGAGGCGCTCGGCCAGGGCCCGCTCGCGGATGCGGATCCGGGCGAGGTCGACCTCCGCCTGGCGGTCGGCCCTGGCCGTGGTCCGTCCCTCCGCGCGCATCCAGCCGGCCACGAGGACCATGATCGCCGTCAGGAAGATGAGGTCGCCAGCCAGCCACATGATCCCGGCGGCCAGCCGCTGATCGTCGATGGCACTGGGACCCCACGGCCGGACGAGCGTGGCGTAGTGCGCGTACAGCACCGTCGGCACGTTGAGGATCACGACGGCCAGGAACGTGTTCTGGGTCATCTGCAGGAACACGTGGACGATCCGCACCGGGTGACCCATCCGCCACGGCGACGGGTCCATGCCCACGGCCGGCCACCAGAACAGCAGTGCCGTGGAGAGGAACAGCGCGTGCTCGACGTAGTGGACCAGGGGGTCCTCGAGGGCGGCGTTGAAGAGCGGCGAGAAGTGGCTCGCCCACAAGACGCCGGTGAAGACGATCCAGTCGATGACCGGGAAGGTGAGGAAGCGGACGAGACGCGAGTTCAGGATCGGCAGGATCCAGCGCCGGCGCCTCGACCGCGACGAGAGCCGCAGGACCAGCGTGATCGGCGCCGACAGGGCGATGAACGGCGCCGCGACGAGCATCAGCAGGACGTGCTGGACCATGTGGACCGAGAAGAGCGTGGTGTCGTAGCGGGCCACCCCCGAGACCACGGCGAACGCCAGCGCCGCCATCGCCGCCAGGAAGGCGATCGTCCGGCCAGGTGGCACCGGATTGGCCGGATGGAGCGAGTTGACCTGTCGGACGGCCCACAGCCACCACGCCGTGGCGGCGGCGATGGCCAGCGTCGGGAGGGGCTCGAACGTCCAGCCGAGGAGGAGCGACGGGATGGTCGGCGCCTCGCCGGGCACGAGGTCGTGCGCCATGACCGGCACCGCGACGGCGCTCGCGAAGCCCAACGTTGCGAGCGCCGCAACAGCACGCTGGATCGGGACGGATCTGACCATGTGGGCATCCTCGCACGAACGGACTTCCGGGTAGAATGTCGCCGGTTCGGCCCCGGGGGTCGACACCGCACGGCCTGATCGGTCGTCACGCTCCGTCCATGCGCGCACCACCCCTCGAGGACGTTGATGTCGAGTTCCCCACGAACAGGCCGCTCGTCGACCACTTCCGTCGTCGTCGCCGCGCTCGTGCTGGTCGTGATCGCCGCCCTCGCGGTCGTGTCCGGGGCCGGCCAGGCCTTCGCCACCAGTCTCTTTCCGCCGGTCGCCGTGACCGAGCAGGGCGCCCGAGTCCGGGACCTCTATACGATCGTGTTCGGGATCGCGGTCGTGATCTTCTTCCTCGTCGAGGGGCTGATCCTGTGGACGGTGCTCCGCTACCGGCGCTCGCCGGGCGATGACGCCCTGCCGCCCCAGACGCACGGGAACAACGTCGCCGAGCTTGCCTGGACGATCATCCCCACGATCATCGTGGCCTTCCTGTTCGTGATCTCCTGGCAGACCCTCAACCAGGTCGACTCGGTCTCGGCGAGCCCGCAGACGAAGATCCGCGCGGTCGCCGGCCAGTTCCAGTGGCAGTTCGACTACCTCGCGGACGACGGCAAGACCGTCAAGTACACCCAGAATCTCGCGTCCGGCGAGGGCGGCGGCCTGTACGTGCCGGCCGGGCGGGACATCCAGCTCTCGCTGACGAGCAAGGATGTCATCCACGCCTTCTACGTCCCCCAGTTCCTGTTCAAGCGCGACGTGGTCCCGGGCCGGGTGAACGTGTTCGACTTCAAGGTCGACGCCGCAGATGCCGGCCAGACGTTCCGCGGCCAATGCGCCGAGCTGTGCGGCACGGGCCACCGGATCATGCTGTTCGAGGTCCACGCGCTGTCGCCGTCGGACTTCGACGCCTGGCTCGCCGACGCCATCGCCAAGGCCAATGCGACGCCCGCGCCCGCTCCGAGTGCAGCGCCGGGCGCCAGCGGGCAGCCCGCCCCGAGCGGCGGCCAGACGACGGGACCGACCCTCCAGGTGAGTGCCGCGAATGTCGCCTTCGAGCAGTCGAGCCTGGAAGCTCCGGCCGACACGCCGTTCTCGATCGAGTTCGAGAACAAGGATGCCGGCGTCCCGCACAACGTCGCCATCCACAGGGACTCGGCGACCGGCCAGGAGGTGTTCAAGGGCGACATCTTCAATGGGCCGGACAAGCGCACCTACAGTGTTCCGGCCCTCCCGGCCGGCTCGTACGCGTTCGTCTGCACCGTCCACCCCACCATGTCCGGCACCTTGACGGTCAAGTAAGGAACCTCGATGGCGACGACCACCCTGACGCCGGCCGCTTCCACCTATCAGACGGGCCTGTATGCCTGGCTGACGACGACGGACCACAAGAAGATCGGGATCATGTACCTGATCAACTCGTTCGTCTTCTTCTTCGTCGCCGGCGTCATGGCGCTGCTGGTCCGCTCCGAGCTCGCCCAGCCCGGGCTCCAGTTCGTGAGCGACCTCCAGTACAACGAGCTGTTCTCGATGCACGCGACGCTCATGATCTTCGTGTTCATCATCCCGGTCCTGGCCGGCTTCGCGAACTACGTCGTGCCCCTCCAGATCGGCGCGCCGGACATGGCGTTTCCTCGGATCAACGCGCTGTCGTTCTGGATGCTCCCGCTCGGCGGGCTGATCCTGCTGCTCGGCTTCGTGACCGGCGGCACCGCGGCGGCCGGCTGGACGAGCTACCCACCGCTGTCCGAGGACCGGCCGCTGGCGGCGATCGGCGCCGGGCAGGACCTGTGGATCGTCGGGCTGGTCCTGATCGGGACGAGCTCGATCCTGGGGGCCATCAACTTCCTGGTGACGATCTTCAAGATGCGGGCGCCCGGCATGACCCTGTGCCGGATGCCGATCC
>JACQEF010000035.1 GCA_016200745.1 Chloroflexota bacterium
CGTTGCTGGCCTGCGACCACATCCCGTTGTACCAGAGCGGGATGATCGGCAGGTCTCGCATGAGGGTGGTCTCGAGCTTCGACATGACCGCCTTCATCGCGGGGAGGTTGGTGGTCGGTGTCGCGTCGAGCTGCTTGACGAGGTTCCACGCGGTCGAATTCTTGTAGCGACCGAAGTTGCCCGCGTTCTGGACATTCTGGATCGGCTGGCGGAAGACCCAGCTGTAGTACGTCCACGGCGAGTTGCTGACCTGGCGGTCGTTCATGATCGCCAGATCGAAGTTGCCACGCTGGATCTTGTCGGTCCGGTCGTTATAGGACGGGAACGCGGTATGGATCCGGATCCCGGCCTGCTTGGCGCTGGCCGCGATCGACTGGATGGAGGCCATCCAGTCCGTCCAGCCGTTCGGCACGATGATCTCGAGATCGATCTTCGAGCCGTCCTTGTTCCGGAAGTAGCCGTCGCTGCCCTTCTTGTAGCCGGCATCCGTCAGGAGCTTCTTGGCATCGGCCACGTTGTACGTGAAGCCGTACTTCTTGACCGCGGCGGTATCGACGTACTTGTTCCACGTCGGCAGGAGGCCCGTCGGGCTCGCCTTCTTGACGATGTTCCCGAAGACGTTGCTGACGATCTTGTCGATGTTGATCGACTCGGCGAGCGCCCGGCGGAAGATCGGGTCGTTCAGCGGCTTCCTGGCGTTGTTCGTGGTGAGCCACGCGGTGTTGGCCGACAGCATGAACGGCGCGCTGTTGTAGTAGGTCTGGATCCCGTAGCCGCCGATCCCGCTGACGATCGAGTTGATGCCAGGCAGGAAGTTGTTGCTGAGGTCGATCTGGCCCTGCATCATCAGGCCCAGGGAGACGTTGTTGCTACCGTTGACGAGGTCGACGATGTACTTCGGCTTGACGTTCAAGCTGAGCATCGTCTTGCCCCACCAGGCGTCGTTCCTGACCCAGACGACCTTCTGCTGGTCGAACGTCAGGAGCTTGTACGGTCCGGACCCGACAACGTCCTTGCCGGCCGTGTAGTTGTTGCCCATGACATCGGTCTCGGACCGGCCCTTCCACAGGTGCTCCGGAACGATCGCGGTGTTGTACAGCCAGGTCGCCCATTCCTGGTAGTTGGCCACGGAGAACTTGAACACCACTGTGGTGGCGTCGACCTTGGTCACCGAGCTCAGGAAGCTCCACAAGGTGCTGTACGGCACCGAGGCGAGCTTGCCCAGGTTGGCGGTGTACACGACGTCGTCCGCCGTCAGGGGCTCGCCGTCGGTCCACTTGAGACCGGCGCGGAGCTTGAGGGTGTACTCCTTGGCCCCGGTCCACGAACCGCTCTGGGCCAGCCAGGGGGTGAACTTGTCGTTCAGCGGGTTGTACAGATAGAGGGACTCGAACAGCAGCCCGAAGGTGCCGGTCGTGTAGTCCCAGTCCTTGATCCGGTTGAAGTCGCCGGGCGGCCCATACATGGTGCCGCTCGTGTAGAGCGTCTCGTCGCGCGGATACGTCGTGGGAATCTCGGCGGCCCCGGTGGCCGCCGGGAAGATTGCCGCGAGAAGGCTCACGCTCGCGAACAAGACCACCAGCCTACGCTTTGGACCCATGCACTTCCTCCTTCATGCCTCCTCCATCCACGGAGGCGGCCATATCTGGGCTGCAGACCCTCAACGCGCTTTCACTCGTGAGGCACACCTCCCACGCTCGATTGGCGTATGACTAGCTCCGTCGGCATGAGCACCCGTCGAGGGGCGTGGCCCGGATCGCCGAGGAGCTGTAGGAGTGCCCGGGCCGCTTCCATTCCGTGCTGTCGCAGGGCCTGACGCACCGTCGTCAGGGGGGGATCGAGGTGAACGGCGAAGTCGACGTCGTCGAAGCC
The DNA here is from genome assembly GCA_016200745.1 of Chloroflexota bacterium. GTDB lineage: Bacteria > Chloroflexota > Limnocylindria > Limnocylindrales > CSP1-4 > SPCO01. The sequence goes on from JACQEF010000035.1 coordinate 1,873, forward strand.
TGCGAGCGCGACGTCCTCCGGGACGCGCAGTCCGCTGGCGCGGATCGTTTCGAGGGCGCCGGCAGCGGACGCGTCGTTGGCGCAGAAGATGGCGTCCGCGCCGCGTTCGAGAAGCTCGGCCGCGGACGTGACACCGGATTCGCGCGTGAAGTCGCCGTCGACCATCAGGCGGTCGAACCGGAGGCCGGCTCGATGCATCGCCCGCTGGTACCCGGTCACGCGATCCTCGCCGGCGACCGTCCCGCGGCTGCCGGTGATGTGGCCGACGCGCGTCCGGCCGATCGAGATCAGGTGGGTCGTGATGGCGTCCGCCGCCTGCTCGTTGTCGATGTCGACGTAGCTCGCGGTGCGGTCGGCGCGGCGGTGGCCGATGAGGACCGTGGGCAGGTCCGACGAGAGGAGGCCGTCGACGACCGGGTCTTCGAGCGTGTGCGCCGAGATGATCACCCCGTCGAGGAAGCTCATCCCGAGGACGTGGTCGAGGGTCTGCTCCTTGGTCCGGTTGCCCAGCCACAACATCATCCCGGCGCCCTGTTCGGCGAGATGGTCGGTGATGCCCTGGAGCAGCTGGGAGAAGTAGGGGTCCGGGAACAGCAGATGCGGGTCGACGTGGACGACGACCCCGACGACCCCGGACCGACCCGAGGCCAGCTTGCGCGCGGCGGCATTCGGCCGGTAGCTCGTCCGGGCGAGAACTTCCTGGACGCGGCGCCGGGTGGCTTCGGCGGCCGAGCCGCCGTTGATGACGCGGGACACCGTGGCCCGCGAGACACCCGTCAGGGCGGCCAGGTCGTCGAGGGTGCGCGCCACCTTCAGCTCATGCTGGGCCCCGTCCGAAGCCTTCTCGACCACAGGCGCCCTCCTGCGAGGCACGATTGGAAGCGCTCCCAAAGCTACGCACGGCCAAGGTGGCCGTATAGGGCCTTTTGGCCCTATTTGGCAACCTGGGGCCTAACCTAGATTGAGTTGGAAGCGCTCACATCGAGGCTCGCAGGGAGGCGCACGTGGCGGACGGGTCCGCGCAGTCGGCATCGGCAAGCACCTTCGGGCCGAGCCCGATCCTGCCCTGGGAGGATCGGCCGGCGGGCCTGACCGACCTGCTCTGGCGTTCGAGCCGGAATCCGATCATCCCGCGCGACCTGCTCCCGCGCTCGAACAGCATCTTCAACTCAGCGGTGGTGCCGTTCGAGGATGGCTATGCAGGCGTCTTCCGGGTCGACGATCGCTCGCGCACCATGAACCTGCACGCCGGGCGCAGCCGCGACGGAATCGCCTGGCGGATCGATCCCGAGCCAATCCGGTTCGAGCCCGGCGACGGCCGCGTCCCGGAGATCCAGGAGCGGTTCGTCCATGCCTACGACCCACGCGTGACGTGGCTCGAGGATCGCTACTACGTCACCTGGTGCAACGGGTACCACGGGCCGACGATCGGACTGGGCTGGACGGCTGATTTCGCGACCTTCCACCAGCTCGACAACGCCTTCCTGCCGTTCAATCGCAACGGGGTGCTCTTCCCCCGCCGGGTCGGCGGGTCGTACGCGATCCTGAGCCGCCCGAGCGACAACGGCCACACGCCGTTCGGCGACATCTTCTATTCGGAGAGCCCCGACCTGATCCACTGGGGACGCCACCGTCACGTCATGGCGCCGCTGCCGTGGACCTGGGCATCGACCAAGATCGGTGCCGGGCCGACCCCGATCGAGACCGCCGAGGGCTGGCTGCTGCTGTATCACGGGGTGCTGACGTCCTGCAACGGCTTCGTCTACTCCATGGGCGCTGCGCTGCTCGACCTCGACCAGCCGTGGCGAGTGATCGCGCGCGGGCGCGACTACCTGCTCAGCCCGCAGGTGTCCTACGAGCAGGTTGGCGACGTGGCGAACGTCGTGTTCCCATGCGCCGCCCTGGTCGACCGGGAGGCCGACCGGCTGACCGTGTACTACGGCGCGGCCGACACCGTCACGTGCCTGGCCCACGGTCACCTCTCCGAAGTGCTCGAGTCGCTCCGGGGTGGCCGATGACCGGGTCAGACCGTCCTGGGCGAGCCGCGGCCGGCCGGCCGGGAGCCGTACGGGCCCTTTGGCTCTTCTGGAGCCGCCCCATCGAATGCGACACTCGCAGCGGCGGCGTACATGGCGCCCACAGCAAGGCGGGTTCGTCAGGTTGGTGTCGAGCCTTGCGTAGGCATGGAGGGATCTCGTGACAGAGCAAGGGACGCCGCCGATCGCGCCACCCGCGCGCGCGGCGCGCAAGCGGACCCCACCGAAGCCACCGTCGCACCTGTCCCGGAACATCACCATCGGGGTGATCGGGCTGTTCGTCATTTTGGCGGCGGTCGGTTCGGCCTCGAACCGTGAGGCGAGCGTCGTCGGTCCGACGGCGCCGCCGGAAGCCGTCGCCTCGCAGGACGACGCCGATGCCGCGGCCTCCGAATCCGCCTCGCCCACGCCGGGCAGTGCGTCTCTGCTCTCGATGAAGGGGACCGGGCCCTCGACCTCGGACGAGTTCCGCGCGAGCGGCACCAGCGTCGACGTCGCCTATACGTACACCTGCCCGGTGGAGGACAGCTTCACGCTCAACTTCTACGGGACGAACGGGAGCCCCGTGTTGCCGGACGTCATCGCCAGCGAGTTCGGAGCCAGCGGATCGACGACCGTGAACGAACCGCTCAACGACACAACTGGCCCGTTCACGGTCGAGATCGACTCGCCGTGCGCCTGGACGGTCGAGGTGACCGGCACGCCCTGAGCCACGTCCGGGGTGACCGCGCGATGGCCGGGATCGCCGGCGCCGGCCGGTACGATGGCGTCGTTGGGCGCCGCCGAGGAGATCGGGATGACGACCGATATCACCGTTGGACTTGTCAACCAGCCGGGGACCCTGCTGCGCGCGAGCGACGCACTCGGTCGCGCGGGCGTCAACATCGAAGGGGCGTGCGGGTACGTCTGCGATGGCCAGGGCCGCTTCCACGTC
>JACQEF010000089.1 GCA_016200745.1 Chloroflexota bacterium
AGGCTGCGGACCGGCGGCGAGTGCGGCTTGGGCCGAAGGTCAGCTTTCCGGCGGGCCGAGCGGCCCGACCTGCCCGGAGCGGCGGCGAGATCCGGTGTCCCGACGTGCCCGGAACGGACGACCCGCCGGCTGTGCCACCGGCGGGTCGGTTGTCCGGAGCGAACGACGAACGCTCAGGCGGGTGTCGGATGGTGGGTGTAGGTCCCACCTGTCGAGAACCGGGTCGCCAGCTCGATCACGATGCCGACGACGAGGCCGCCGATGAGCGCGGGCACGATTGCGAGCCCGTTCCAGACGGGCTCGAACGTGCGCCAACTGGTGATGAACTCGCTGGCCACGAGCGCCCCGATGCCGAACGCGATCGCGTCGACCAGCCACTCGAATCCCGTGCGAGTCTCGCCGATGAACTGGGCAACGGCCCCAAAGACGATCGCTGCGACGATGAGCAGCGCTGCACCGCCGAGTTCGAGCGAGATGGCGATCTCCATCAACCTGCCCTCCTATCCGGCGGCACCGGCACAGACACCGCCAATGGTGATGGTGACGCGCCGATGAGCGCAGCGGAAGTGCCAAGCGGCCCGATCGGGCCGGCCGGGGTCGAGGGCGGGCGCGGGCGCGGGCGCGCTCGCACATCGAAGGCCGGTCGGCTCTTGGCGATTCCCGCCGAACGGCGTTCCATGATGGAGGCGTGCCGGTCCCGTCGCGCCGGGCAGACGCCGGGCGCGGCGGCCGGGTACCGCGAGCGAAGGAGTCGAACGTGCGGATCATCAGGCGGCTGTTCACGCTCTTCTGGACCGGCCTGGTCCTGGCCATGGTCCTCGGTGCGATCGGGGCGCTCGCCGCGCGACGGCGGATCGTGCCGGCGCCCGCCGTTGACGCCGATGACGTCGAGCTGCGAGCGATCTTCGAGCCCCTCCACTTCGAGAGCCACGCGACGGCATTCCGCGGTGGCACGATCGAGTGCTGGTACGGCGGTGGCGTGATCGACCTCCGCCAGGCGAGGCTGGATCCGGCCGGCGCGCGACTCGACGTTCGGACCGTCTTCGGTGGCGGCCAGATCATCGTCCCCGAAGCCTGGAACATCAGCACCGGCGTGATCGGCATCGGCGGCGTCGGCGACTCGCGATCGCGCGTGCCACGCGACCCGGGTGCGCCGCACCTGACGATCGGCGGCTACGCGATGTTCGGTGGGTTCGCGGTCATGTCCGACGTCCCCGAGGACGAACTCCGCGGCCTCGACGAGCAGATCCGCCGATGGGCCCGCCACGACCCGGTCGCGTCGCTCGGCAACGCCGCCGCGGAGACCGAACCGGATCCGGGCCCGGCGAGCTGACCCGGCTCAGCGCACCCGGATCGTGCGGCGCGCGGGCTGGCGGACGATCAGATAGGCGAGCGCCACCAGGATCGCCACCTGGAGCACCTTGATGAGGATGCCCCACTGCTCGAATGGCGGCGTGCGCTGGGGCGAGATCGCGATGTACATCACGATCACTCCGACCTGGAAGACGGCGCCCAGCAGCCACACGCCACGGTGATCGAACGCGAGCAGCAGCACGGTCCCGAGCACGAACGCCGCGCCCGACACCGCCCCGAACGTGAACAGGTCCGGGGTGTCGGGCGTCGTCGTCTCGACGATCTTGAGCACCCCGAGCCCGATCCCGAAATAGGCCAGCGCGGTCGCCGCCGACAGGACGGCCGCCGCGTATCGGACGAGGCGCCGGCGGCGATCCGGATCGCGTTGGGAGGCCCACTCGGGCCATTGCACGGTCACCCCGGCACCTCCTCGACGTGGCGGCCGGACGACGACCGCCAACCAGTCATCCCGTCGCGACCGGTGAACGGACGCCGCGCCGGTCTCATTCCTCGGCGTAGAGCGCGACGAAGTCCGAGGCGGACAGGACGCCGACCGGGCGCCCCTCGTCGCTCAGCGCGACGAGCCGATGGATCCGCCGATCCCGCATCAGCCTGGCGGCCTCGGCCAGCGAGCCCGTCATCGGGACCGTGATCGCCGGCGAGCTCATCAGCTCGCCCACGCGAAGGCCGCTGGATTCCGTCCGGATGAGGCGGCCGATGGGGGCCTCCTCGATGGCCACGAGATCGGTCTGGCTGATGACGCCGACCAGGGTTCCCTCGCGGTCCACGACCGGCAGCCCACTGATCGAATACGTCCGAAGGAGGCGCGCGGCGTCCTCGAGCGGCGCGTCGTCGGCGACCACGATCGGGTCGATCGTCATGACATCGGCGACCAGGAGCTGCTTGGTGTCCATGTTGGCCTCCACGAACACGATCTCGATTGCGGCCGCGGAGTTGAAGAGCCAAATGTCCCGACTCTCGGCGTCGCCCGGCACCGGGCACGGAATCGGCCGCGCGTCCCGCGCAAACGGTCCATTCGGCCCATCACCGGGTCGCATCGGTCGGCCAAGCTTCGGGTGTCGGGCGACCGTCACGGGCCACAGAGGTGGCGGTCTTGGCGGAGAATCGTCCGCAACCGTTCGGGGGCGCTCGTCTGGGGATTGCCCAGGTAGATCTCGTGATGCCGGCCGCGCAGCCGGAGCCCGGCGTCCGCGACCGCGGCATGGAGCCGCTCGATCGACGGCCGCTCGGAGGCGTACGGCCCGACGTGGAGCAGCTGCGCCACGCGGCCCTCGTCGAACGGCTCGACCCGGAGGCTCCCGGCGAACGGCGGCTGCAGCTTCGCCCGACCCGCCGCCAGCGCCGTCGCGATCTCGGCATCGTCGGCCTCGTCGGGCAGGGCGATGAACAGGATCCAGCGCCAGGAGCCGCGCTCCTCGCGGAAGATCGCATCGAGGTAGGTCGCCTCGTCGGTGGTCCACCACAGGCCCTCGAGCGGGCCGACCCTGGTGACCACGCCCCGCCGCTTGATGGCGAACCTGAGCGACCAGGCCGTGGTGTAGAGCCCCGGCATCCGCGGAGTGAACGCGGCCTCGCCGGGCGCACCCTCACCGTCGATCATCACGCAGCGCCGCACGGGGAGCTCCAGGAAGCGGACCACGCCGGGCGCCCCGCGAACCTCCGCGTCCCGGTCGGCCGGCCGTTCGAAGACGGCGTCAACGCCTCCGGCTGATCGCCGGGAATCCTTCGCAACCTGCATGCGCAGGCGATACATCGACGGGCACCCGCGGCGACAGGTCCAGAGTGGCCGTATCGGCGGGCCGATCGGCCCGATCGGGCCCGGTCGGGAAGGTTGACGCCGCGCCGCGCCCTCAGGCCTGAGGCTGCGCCCTCGAGCCGAGTGCGCTCGGATCCTCGAGCGGGCCGGTCACGATGACCTCGCCGTAGTGCTCTCCGCCGGCCCCGTCACGGACGAGGTAGGCGTGCCGGACCTCCGCCACGCCGGAGGACAGGTTGCCGGTCACCGTGCAGTACCTGGTGGCCGACAGCTCGATCGCCCGCCGCAAGGCCTCGATCTCGACGTCGCCCTCGACCACGTGGAGCACCCGC
>JACQEF010000094.1 GCA_016200745.1 Chloroflexota bacterium
GGTTGTAGAGCTCCACGAGCTCGGAGGCGGATTCGACGACCTCGGTCTCGCTGACCCACTCCCCGGTCTCGTCGTCGAGATACCGGCTTCGGCTCCGGAACGTCAGGTCGGGCGCGACAGCCAGGTAATCCGGCTCGTCGTCGATCAGCGTCAGGCCGCCGATGGCCGAGATGCGGGCGCGGTGATGATCGAGGAAGTGGTGGAGCTGCTCCGCGGATTGGCGGATGAAGTCGGCTCGTTCGAGGTCGGCATCCGCCGCGAGCTCCCCGAGCAGATCGTTATGGCTGTCCATGGGGTCGCCTCCGTGCTGTCGGGAAGTCTATGGGTGGTAGACGAGATCCGGACCCATCCGTTCTCGCAGAAACATCGAGTGGTGACGTTCGAAGATCCATTCCCCGGCCCGGTGGCCGAGCGCTCGCGTGGCCTCGTCGGCCTCGAGCCGGTCGAGCGTGGCGTAGTCGGGCAGATCCAGCAGGATCACGTTGTCGAAGTCCCAGCCATGGGCGACGTTGAACCAGCCGATGAACCGGATCCCGAAGCGCTCCTCGTACTCCTTCACCTGCTTCGGAAAGATCGTGCGCATGAAGAACTTGAAGAACGGATCGCGGCCTCGGCGAACACTGAAGTAGGTCGCGAGCACGGGCACGGTTCGGTGGTCCTCCCTCGTGGTCGGGTGCCACAGGGCAGCCCGCGCCTATTGTTGCACGGGCCCTCCCGGCTCGACCGGCGGGGCTGCGGCGGAATCCTCCAGCTCACCGACGGTCGGCGTCCCGCTCGCCAGCGGCCGGCGCCGACCGCGCCGCTCCGCCGCGACCAGCCGGAGCAGGAAGATGATCGTCTGGCCGGTGACCAGGAGCAGCACGATCACGGCGAAGAGCAGGGCGGCACTGACGGTCGGCGACCAATCCCAGTAGACGCTCAACGGCGTGAGGACGACGAACACGCCGAGCACGACGAGCTGGAAGCGGAAGCAGCCGAGGCCCGGCCCGCGCTCGGGTTGGAGCTCCTCGCCGCGGTACTGGACGGGTCCGGTGGTCGCCCGCGGGGGGCGCGGCGGGGTCGGGTCGGCGTCGGGATCGAGGAGGGTCGATGGCGGGTCGGCTGACGGTGGCGGCTGGGGTCGCTCGGGGTTGTCGTGGGGCTGATCGGTCACGAGGCGCAACGATACGCGCGTCTCGCTCGGACCGTGGCGCGCCCGGTTCAGGCCGGCCGCGGGTCCGCGGCCAGTCCCTCGACGACCTCGGCGTTCGGGAGCGCCCGCAGGATGGCCGGCGTCGAGATGACCTTCCACGCCCGCGAGCCGCCGCCCAGGATGATCCGGTCACGGGCCATGACCCGCGAGTCGACCAGGATCGGCAGGTCCGGCGGCAGGCCGAAGACCGTGACGCCGCCGAGCTGCATCCCGGTCAGCCGCGCCGTCACGTCGGCCGGGGCGAACGAGGCCTTGCGGGTGCCCAGCCGGTCGCGAACGGACCTGTTCACGTCGAGGCGGTAGGGCGCCAGGGTCACGCACGCGGCGAACCGCGGCGGGTTCGACTTGCCGACCACCACGATCGTGTTGGCCGAATCCTCCGGCGGGAAGCCATAGGCGGCGCAGAACGCCGCCGTGTCGGCGAGGGCCGGATCGCACGCGAAGAGCTCGTACGCCACGCCCAGGTCGCGCAGGTGGGCCTCGAGCCAGGCCCGGCCGTCGTCGTCCGTCACGCTCTCAACGCTACCATCACGCGATGACCGATCGCTCCACCCGGCGGCCGACCCCGCCCGCCGATGCCGATGCCTACCTCGACCGGTTCGCCTGGCACCCCGAGCCGGAGTTGATCGGCTACCGCGATGCTGGCGCCTCCCGGGCCGCGCTGGAGCGGCTCGGGGCCGACACCTGGGCCGCCGCCCTCGACTTCCTGTATGACCATGCGGCAGACCGCGCGATGGGTGCTCCCTCGGGGTACGCGACGGCGCGCCGTGCGTTCTACGAGGGCACCTCGGGCCCGGCGGCCGCGCCGGCCGGCCCAGCCCCGTCGGCCCAGGTCCTCGCGGAGTTTCGCCGCCGTCTCGCGGGCGGGCAGATGAACGCCCAGCACCCACGCCAGTTCGGCTACTTCACGCCACCGCCGCTGCCGATGTCGATGATGGGCGAGCTGCTCGCGCAGATGACGAACCAGGGCGTCGACGTGTGGCATGCCGGGCCGTTCGCGGCCTTCGTCGAGGAGGAGGTCGTCCGCTGGCTGTGCGACCTGGTCGGGTACGGGCCGGGATCGTTCGGGCTTCTCACCTCGGGCGGGGTCATGGCGAACTTCATGGCGATGATGCTGGCGCGCGACATCCACCTCGGGCGGCTGCTCGACGCCGGCCGGGCGCCCCGCGGCGCGATGCTGGAAGGCGTCCGCGTCTACACCTCGGACCAGACCCACTTCTCGATCGCGCGCTCGCTCGACGAGCTCGGGTTCCCGCCGGACACGCTCGTGGCGCTCCCGTCCGACCCGGCGTTCCACCTGCGCGCCGCACCCGTCGCGGCCGCGATCGTGCGGGATCGGGCGGCCGGGTTGACGCCGTTCGCCATCGCCGCGGTGGCCGGCTCGACGAACACCGGGTCGGTCGACGCGATCGGCGAGCTGGCCGCCCTGGCCGCGACCGAGGACCTGTGGCTCCACGTCGATGCCGCGTACGGCGGGGCGGCCCGGCTGTCGGCCCGCGATGCCGGGCGGGTCCCGTATCTCGAGCGGGCGGATTCGGTCACCGTCGACCCGCACAAGTGGTTCTTCCAGGCGTACGACATCGGCGGCCTGATGGTGCGCGACGGGACCCACCTCGCAGAGGCATTCGGAGGCCGTGCGCCCGAGTACTACCGTGGCGGCGAGCGCGACGTCCAGCCGCTCGCGGACGACCACGACGAGTCGGACGCGGACCAGCTCAACTTCTACAAGCTGGGGTTCGAGGGGACGCGCCGCTGGCGCGCGCTCAAGCTCTGGATGTCGTGGAAGCACCTCGGCACGGAGGGCTTCGGCCGGCTGATCGAGGCGACCGACGATCTCGCGGCGCACCTCGCGCGCCGCTGCGCCGAGGCCGGCGACTTCGAGGCGCTCCCCAAGACCCCCGAGCTGTCGGTCGTCTGCTTCCGCCACCTGCCCGGCGGACGGGCGGCGGCGATGGAGCTGCCAGCCGCTGCCCTGGACGCCCACCAGGACCGGCTCCAGGCCGCCCTCGAGGAATCCGGCGACGGCTGGCTCACGACCACCAAGCTGCGCGGCGCGACGTGGCTGCGGGCCGGGATCGTCAACTACCTCGCCACCGAGGACGACGTGGATCGCCTGCTGGCAACCCTGCGACGCCTGGCCGATCAGCCCCTGGACCGGGCCGCCAGCCGGTCCTGAAGCCGGAACCACTCGCCGACGAGCGGCAGGAACCAGGGCCGGCCCTCGTACGGTGCGGGCACGAGCGGGAAGGACAGGCGGCTGAGCGCCGGCGGCTCGCCGCCCGCCAGCCACTCCCCGACCTTCGTGCCGAGGTGGGTCATCAGCGCCACGCCCGTGCCGCAGCAGCCCATCGCGTAGGCCACGCCGTCCGGCGTGCGGCCGACGTGCGGCATCCGATCGAAGGTGAAGCCGACGTTTCCGCCCCAGGCATAGTCGATCCGGTGGCCGGCCAGCTGCGGATGGACCTCGAGCAGGCCGCGGTGGAGGATCGCGGCGGTGCGCTCGATCGACGTCGGCAGGAAGCTGGCGCGGCCGCCGAAGACCATCCGGCGGTCGGCCGACACGTGCCAGTAGTACAGGAAGTTCTTGGTGTCGAAGAACGACCGGCCGCTTGGCGACAGCTCGTGGGCGAGCGCCTCGGGCAGCGGCTCGCTCGCGATGATGTAGCTCCCGATCGGGATGATCCGGCGGCGGAGCGTGGGTGCCGCGCCGTCCGTGTAGCCGTTGGTGGCGACGAGCACGTCGCTCGCGAGGATCGCGCCGCGCTCGGTCTCCACGACGAACCGGCCGTCGGCCTGGCGCCGGATGGTCCGCGCCCGGACGCGTTCATGGAGGTCCGCGCCGGCCCGGTCGGCGGCCGCGGCCAGTCCCGCGAAATAGCGGCCCGGATGGAGCAGCCCGCTCTCGGGCACGACGAGCGCGCCGAAGTACGCGCCCGAGCCGATTTCCTCGCGCATCCGGCCGCGCTGCAGCATCGTGGCCTCGACGCCCATGAAGGCGAGGCTGTCCCGAGCATGTTCGAGCTCCCGCACGTGCGCCGGCGCGTACGCCAGCTCCAGGTGACCGACCTCGCGGAAGGCGCAGTCGATCGCCTCCTCGGCAATGAGCCGCTTGACCGTCTGGTAGCCGTCGAGCGTCTCGCGATAGAGGGCCCGGCCGGTGTCGTCCCCGTAGCGGGCGATCAGCTCGCGCGGACCCCACTTGTATCCGGCATGGACGATCCCGCCGTTCCGGGTCGACGCCCCGAAGCCGAGGTGCTCGGCCTCGAGCAGCGTGACGGCGACGCCGCGCCGGGCGAGCTCGCGGGCGGCATTGATCCCGGTGTATCCACTGCCGACGATGACGACATCGGCGCTGTCCGGCAATGGCCTCCCGGATCGATCGGGCAGGGACGGCATCGTGGCCTGCCAGAGCGAGCGCCGCTCGAAGTCGGGATTGAGGGTCGAGGTGCCCATCGCGGAAGGGTAGCCACGCGGCCCCGGCTGCGTCTCCCCGTTGCGGCGAGCAGTCCGCGACGTCCGTCGGCCGCTCCAGGCCGCGGCGTCCGTCGGCTCCCCGACGCCCGCCGCGATTCAGGCGTCGGGCGCCTCGTACGCGATCCGGCCGCCGGCGACCGTCAGCAGCACGCGGCCGCGCAGCTCGGTACCGATCAGCGGGGAGTTCTTGCCGCGCGAGGCCAGCGACTCTGGCGTCACCGCCCACGACGCCGATCGATCGAAGACGACGAGGTCGGCCGCCGTGCCTTCCACGAGCCCGGCCGCCTCCCGTCGCGACCGTCCGGCCAGCAGCGTCATCGGGCCGGTCGTGAGCGCCCCGATCGCCCGCAGCAGCGGCAATCGGCCGGCGTCGACCGCGGCCAGCAGGATCCCGAGCGCGGTCTCGAGACCGCTGATCCCGTTCGACGCAAGGCCGAACTCGACCGCCTTGTCCACCTCGGTGTGCGGCGCGTGGTCGGTCGCGACCGCGTCCGCCGTCCCGTCGAGGAGCGCCGCAAGGCAGGCCGCCGCATCGCCGCGCCCCCGCAGCGGCGGGTTGACCCGAAGCGACGGGTCGTACGGCGGGCCGACCAGCGCACCGTCCGACCAGGGGTCGTCGCCGGCCTCCCAGGCCCAGCGGCGCGCGCCCGCCAGCCACTCGTCGGTCAAGCCCAGGTGGTGCGGGGTCACGTCGCAGGTCACCGGCAGGCCCGCGGCCTTCGCGGCGCGGACGAGGTCGAGCGCGCCCGCCGTGGAAAGGTGCGTGAGGTGGAGCCGGGCGCCAGGCACGTCGCGAACCACGTCGGCGAGGACGGCCAGGTCGCGCCCGACGGCGGCCACCTCGGCGGCCGTCGGCCAGCCGCGCAGCCCGAGGACCGTCGCCACGTAGCCGTCGTTCGCCTCGGCGCCGCCGGTCAGCGACGCGTCCTCGGCATGATCCACGATGGGCAGCCCCAGGGCACCCGCGTAGGCCAGCGCCGACCGCAGGATCGTCGCCGAACGGACCGGCGCGCCGTCGTCCGAGAAGCCCACGACCCCGGCATCGGCGAGCTCGCCGATGGCGGCCAGCTGCTCCCCGGTGCGGCCGGCCGTGACCGCGCCGTGCGCGAGCAGCTCGACCGGGGAGCCGGACGCCGCCGCCGCGGCACGGATTTGCGTGAGCACGCCTGGCTCGTCCAGCGCCGGGTCGGTGTTCGGCATCGCGCAGACCGTCGTGAAGCCACCGTGCGCGGCCGCGGCAAGCCCAGTCGCGACCGTTTCCGCGTCCTCGTTGCCCGGCTCGCGGAGGTGCACGTGGAAGTCGACGAACCCCGGGGCGATCACGACCCCGTCGGGCCCGATCCCGTCCGCCTCCGCACCAGACAGCCAGGTCACCGCCTCGAAGACGCCGTCACGGACCACGATCTCGCCGGGGCCTTCGCGACCCGCCGCGGGATCGACCAGCCAGGCCCGGCTGATCTCGAGGTCGACGGCCGGGCCGGTCACGAGGGAACCCGCGTACCGGCGAGCAGGTACAGGACGGCCATCCGGACCGCGACGCCGTTGGTGACCTGATCCGTGATCACCGACTGGGGGCCGGCGGCCACGTCCGGGGCGATCTCCACGCCCTCGTTCATGGGACCCGGATGCATCACCAGCGCGTCCGGCCGCGCAAGCGCGAGGCGCTCACGAGTGAGCCCATAGCGGGCCGCGTACTCGCGCATCGACGGCAACAGCCCGCCGGCCATCCGCTCGCGCTGGATCCGCAGGGCCATGACCACGTCCGCGTCGCGCAGGGCTTCGTCAACGGAGGTCGTGAGGTGGAACCGGCGACCCGCGGCGCCCCGGTTCGCCCAGGCCTCGAAGCCACGGACCAGCGTGGCCGGCCCGCACAGCCACAGATCGGCGCCGGCGGCCGTCAGCGTCCAGATGTTCGAGCGCGCCACCCGCGAGTGGAGCAGGTCGCCGAGGATCACCACCTTGCGACCGGCCAGCGACCCGCCGGGCATCCGCTCGCGCATCGTGTACAGGTCGAGCAGCGCCTGGGTCGGGTGGGCGTGCCAGCCGTCGCCGCCGTTGAGGACCGAGCCGCTGAAGATGTCGGCGGCCAGGTACGGCGCCCCCGACGAGGAGTGGCGCATGACAAGCATCTGGGCGCCGAGCGCCTCCACTGTCCGGACCGTGTCGATCAGCGATTCGCCCTTGACCACCGACGAGGTCGACGCGGCGATGTTCACGACATCGGCCGACAGGTTCTTGGCGGCCACCTCGAACGAGACGCGGGTCCGCGTGGAGGCCTCGTAGAACAGGATCGTGACCGCGCGGCCGCGCAGGGCCGGCACCTTGGCGATCGGCCGGGCCAGCACCTCGCGCATCGCATCCGTCGTGCGCATGATCAGATCGAGCTCGTCGGTCGACAGCCGGTCGACGTCGAGGAGGTGGCGGTGCCGCCAGGCGATCGGCTGGCTCTCGGGAACGTCGTCGACGGACGGGACGGCCGCCGCGTCCGGACCGATGGCGGTGCTCACGCGACGGGCTCCGGCTGGGGCGCGGCCACCATGCGCTCGATCTCGACCTCGTCCAGCCCATCGACCTCTACGAGATGCACCCGGACGAGCTCCTCCCTCGAGGTCGGCACGTTCTTGCCGACGTGGTCGGCGCGGATGGGCAGCTCGCGATGACCGCGATCGACGAGCACCGCCAGCCGGATCGCCTGCGGGCGCCCGAAGTCGACCAGCGCGTCCATCGCGGCACGGATCGTGCGGCCGGTGTACAGGACGTCGTCCACCAGGACGATGGTCTTGCCGTCGATGCCGGTCGGCAGCTCGGTCCCCTTGACCACCGGCTGCTGGGCGACCATCGAGAGATCGTCGCGGTAGAAGGTGATGTCGAGCGCGCCCACGGGCAACGCCGCGCCTTCGTGCTCGGCGATCGAGGCGGCGATCCGGCGGGCGAGCGGGACACCGCGGCGCTGAATACCGATCAGCACCAGGCCGTCGGTGCCGGCCTGCTTCTCGACGATCTCGTGGGACAGGCGGATCGTCGCCCGGCGGATCTCGTCCGCGGTCATGATCTGACGGCCGCTCATCGCTCCTTCCCGGCCTCGCGGGGCCTTCCGGGCGGCCTCACGGGGCCGTGGCTGAAGGGTCGCGCCAAGGATACCGCGCCGGGTCGGCCGCGGTCAGTAGACGGAGACAGTCACCCGGGTCGTGCCGGACCACCACGCGCAGCCGCAGATCGCGAAGAAGTCGGGCCGGTAGAGGTCCACGATCCGCGACGCCTTCTGCGGCCCCCAGTCGGTGACGACACGCTCGACGCAGCCGCCGTTGCCGCAGATGACCACGATCGTGCCGCGCGGCAGGCGCATGGCGGTCGTCCCGTTGTCGTAGAAGGTCGCCTCGCCGGTCAGCGTGTAGCGCGGCGGCTTGCGGACGAACGCCGAATTCGGATCCGGCTGGTTGAGCTTGACCCGCGCCGTCGGACCGCTGCCCGGCGCGTTGCCCGGTTCGATGAACGAGGTGTCGGCCGCCACCGACCCGGCGGCGGCGTGGGCGGCATCGAGCGATCCGATCGAGATCGTCGATCGCGCCTGATACGCCGGGACCGGGAGCGGCTGGAAGGCGCTGGCCGGGAGGGGTTCGATCGGGTTGGGGACCCGTGAACCCGCGAGACCCGGCAGCGCCACCAGGGCGAGGGCGGCGATGAGCACCGACCCTACGACCAACCTGCTTGGCCGCACGAGACGCACACCATACGACCATTGGCGTCCGCCTGCACGCCGCTGTCGCACAGGCGGCGACGCCTCGATCCGCCGCCAATCGCCGAACGGCCACACTCCCCCGCCCGGGCCGCGAGGGTGGTGGAGCGAAAGGAGCCGCCGAGCACGTGAGCGAGCGCACTCGAAGTGCGTGAGCGAGCGCGCACAGGCGGCGACGCCTCGATCCGCCGCCAATCGCCGAACGGCCACACTCCCCCGCCCGGGCCGCGAGGGTGGTGGAGCGAAAGGAGCCCCCTCGCCACCCTGACCCGGCGGCGTGGCCCAGGCCAGACGACCGGCCCCGATCGAGAAGCCCGGCAGCGCCGGCACGTCCTGCGGAGCCCCCACCGGACGATCGATGAGCCCGGTGGCGGCGTCGACGCGGAGCAGGCTCAGCCGTCCGATGGAGGGGTCGACGGCGTCGGCGATCCAGACGGCCAGCCACGTCCCGGTGCTGTCCCAACGGGCATCGAACTCCGAGATCGGACCCTCGGCGATGACCTGCGGCGCCGGCGTCGGCGCCGAACTCGGGGCCGGCGACGCGTCTGCCGGCGTGACGGGCTGGTCCGACGGAAGGGCGGACGGCTCGACCGACGGCAATTCGGCGGGGATGCCGGCGGGCGTGCCGCTCGCCGTGGGGTCGGGCCGGGCCTGGAACGCATGAACCACGAGCCGGCCCGCGGCCGGCACCATGGACAACCCGTCCGGGCCGGCCCGCACGGTCCCCTCCCAGGCGGCGACGAAGACACCGGTCGGATCGACGACGGGCTGCCAGTCCGCCCCGAGCATTGGCGTCTCGATGCCCGTCAGCGGGTCGATGAGGAACGTCCGGGCCACGAACTCTGGGGCGGGGGTCGGCTCGGGCGACGCGGAAGCATCGACGCTCGCACTGCCCTCCGGGCCGGGCGTCGGGATCGGCGTCGGGATCGGCGTGGGGGTTGAGGTGTGTTCCGAGGAGGCCGGCGGCAGGCTCGACTGGCCCGCATCGGGCGATTCCGCCGATCCGGACTCGGCCGGCGTCGCGCGGCTTCCCAGCAGCTGGTTGCCGACCCACGACGCAAAGATGCTGGAGTGATCCTGCGTGAGCGGTACCGCCACGGGATCGCCCACGTGCCAGACGTAGATGTCCGGGCCGGTCGACCCATCGGCGGGCCGGGCGCTGAACGCGAACCAGGCGCCGTCGGCGGAGTAGCCGGCACCGCGACCCACGACCGTCACGCCGGTGATGATCGCGACGGCCGTCCCAGGAGCCGGCTCCACGCTCGGGCTGGCACTCGCGACCAGCACGTCGCTCGGCGCGGTGCCCGGCTCGCTCGAACCCGGCAGCAGGCTGATCACGGCAGTCGCCGTCGGCTCGGCGCTCGGCGCCGGGGTCGGCACCGGGGTCGGGGTGGAGGTGGGGGTCGGGGTCGGTTCGATGGTGCCGCTCGCGTCCGACGGGACCGGGCCGTCCGAGGCGAGCGGGTCGCTCGCCGCCGGCGTCACCGCCGGCTCGGGCGTCGGCAGGGCCACGACGATGACGGCGTCCGCGCCCGCCGCGTCCGTGCCGACCACCACGGCCTGGTCGTCCACCGGGGACTGAAACACGTACTTGGGAATGGCCGTGAGCGTCACCGGACGGGCGTGGCCGTCGGCGAAGGGCGCACAGTCGGGCTGGCGATCGACCGGACAAACGGCGTCCACGTTGGCGACGTTGTACCGACGGCCGGCCGCGACGGCGCCGGTGGCGACGACCTGGTTCGACGAGGGCGGCCCCGACCGGCCGCCTCGCGCTCGATCGCGGCCGAGGTGCGAGCCCAGAGGTCCCGTGGCGGCTCCGGATTCGCGTCGCGAAGCCGCCGCAGCATCGCACGGTCCGCGGCGTATGAGGCGGCGACCGCAGCGCACGACGGGCAGTCCCCCAGGTGGGCGTCGAGCCAGGCGGCCTCGCTCGCCGGCAGCGCCGCCTCGAGCCGCTCGGCGGCGCGAACACGGGCGCGTTCGTGCGGGGATCGCCATTGGTCGGGCCGCCGTCCGACGGGTCCGATGCGATTCATCGCGAACCCTCGCGCGGTGCCGGCCGGCCACCGTCGGGAGCATCGCTGCGCTCGGCCGCGAGCGCCTGGCGGAGACTCTCGCGCGCCCGGGTGAGCAGCGCGCGAGCCGCCACGTGACTGACGCCCAGCGCTGCCGCCAGCTCGAGGCCGGTGAGGTCGTGAAGCTCGGCGAGAAGCAGCGCCGCGCGCTGCCGCTCCGGGATACGGGCGAGCGCGCGCTGCATGTCGGCCGACAGATGTGCGTCCATCACGAGGTGCTCGGCCGACGGGGCGGCGCCCGGCGATTCCCCCGTCCATGGAAGGAACCGGATGATCTTGCGGCGGCGGATCTCGTCGAGCGCCACGCGGTGCGCGATCTGGTACAGCCAGGCCCGGGCGTTCTCGGGCTTCTCGAGCGTCTCGTAGTTGCGATAGGCCTTGATGAACGCGTCCTGGGTCAGGTCGGCCGCGAGCTCGGGCTCGCGCAGCATGCGCAGCAGGTAGGCATAGATCTCGCCGTGGTGCTTGCCGAACAGGGTCTCGACGAAGACCGCCGCCTCGTCCCGGTCCCAGATGCCGCTCACGGCGACGCCTCGCGGTCCGGTGCGGGACGAGCGGCCGAGGGAATCGCGCGTATCGGCGAGAGGAAGATCGACGACCACGAAGGCTCCGAGCGAAAAGAACCACGATGCGCGGTCATTGGGCGGCGCGCGCTCGTCGGCCCAGAGACGAGGGGCTGCGAGCACGTGTGACGCCCCATGCGCGGCTGGCCGATCAACCCGAGCCGCCCCCGGCAAGCTCCGCCCGGCCGAGGAGCTCCTCGACCGCGTCCTCCGGGGAGACCGGGTTGACCGGCAGTCCGGTACCCAGCTCGAGGCCGGCGATCTCGCGCAACCTGTGATGGACCTCCCAATGCCAGTGGTACGTGGCGTCGATCTGCTCGCGCAGCGGTGCGCTGTGGAGGACCAGGTTGTACGGCGGCCCGTCCAGGCTCGTCGCCAGGCGTGAGAGAACCTGCCGCAGGGCCTCGGCG